>JBLRWT010000014.1:0-16716 GCA_047921095.1 Wenzhouxiangella sp.
CCAGCTTGGTGAGCCAGTACTCGGTGTCGGGTCCGGGGAAGGTGAGGTAGCGAGCGTTGTTCACGTACAGGGAATTCCCGAACATCGCGCCGCTCGCCACGCCATCCATATCCGGATCGATGATCTTGCCCACCATGGTGCCGGTGAGCATCTCCTTGTCCAGCGCCACGACCTGGATCCAGTCCGGTCCGGTGAAATCTCCGTTGGGGTCATCGCCAGCACAGGCACATGCGCACCTCGCCCAATGAGCAGTGTCGACCGTGACAATCCGGGCTTGCATGCCTTCGGTCCCTGGCGCTTCGACGCCGGCACCGGCGATCTGTCCGACGGGGAGACGACCACCCGGCTCGAGCCCCAGGTCGCCAAGCTGCTGGACTACTTCCTGGTCCACCAGGACACGCTCATCAGTCGCGATGAACTGATCGCCGCGGTCTGGGACAACCGGATCGTCTCCGACGACGCCATCAATCGCTGTATTTCGATCCTGCGCCAGGCGCTGTCGCCGAACGACAGGAACGCCTATATCGAGACGGTAGTGCGGCGGGGGTTCATCAGCCACTTTCCGCCGGCACCCCCGGGGGCGGCGCCAGCACCGGAGCCAGAACCGGGCACACCGCGCCCGCGCCGCCGCAGCTGGATGCTCGCCACGTTCGCGGGAGTCGCGGCACTCATTCTCTTTGGCGTCTTCCTCATGCCCGGCGACTCCCCTCCGCCGGTGCGCACCGCGGAGCGTAGCGGCGTCCCCACGGTGGCGGTGCTCCCCTTCATATCCGCCGGACTCGCGGGCGACAGCGAGTTCTTTGCCGCCGGCATGCACGATGACCTGCTCACCCAACTGGCACAGCTCCAGTCGATGCAGGTGATCTCCCGCACCTATGTATATGAATACCGGGACACCAAGCGGAACATCCGCGAGATTGGCCGGGAACTGGGCGCCGACGCCATCCTGGAGGGTGGCGTGCAGCGCGTCGGCGACCAGATTCGCGTCAATGTCCAGCTGATCGATGCACATACCGATGTACACCTGTGGGCCCAGCAGTACGACCGGGAACTGACGCCGGCGAACATCTTCCACATCCAGGCGGAGATTGCGCGCTCGATTGCATCGGCGATGGATGCCACGTTGACGCCAGAGGATGCCACGCAACTGGCTGTGCTCCCGACCCAGAACATGGCTGCCTACCGCGCCTCCCACGAGGCGATGGAGTTGCGGCTTGCCGAGACCATCGGTGCGCCGGCCTACATCGCCGCGCTGGAGCGGGCGGTGAACCTGGACCCGGAGTTCGTGCGGGCGTGGGCCGAACTGGCCGGTTCGCTGAGCTATTACAATATTCGGCGATGGGATCCGGAATCGATCCAGCACCTGGAGACGATCCTGGAGCGCATCCGGGCGCTAGCGCCCCAATCGTCCGAGTACCTGATCGCGCAGGCGTATTACACCTACTACGTCCTGAAGGACTACGCTCGCGCGCATGAACTGATCCAGCAGGCGCGGAGCCTGAGGCCGAGCGATGTCCACGTGCTGGAACTGCAGTCCTGGATCCAGCGACGCCTGGGCGATTACGACGGCCTGGTCGACACGAGGCGCCGGGCCGGGACCCTCGACCCCAGGAACCCGCATTGGAGGATCAGCCTGGTCTCCGGCCTTATCGTAGCTCACCGCTATGACGAGGCGATCGAAGAGCTCGAGAACAGCCCCTTCGAGAACTTCGATTTAGCAGTTCAGCGCAGTATGCTCCGGGTGCGTGATCATCGGGAACCGGGCCGCCGGCTGGAAGACCTGTTGGCGCTGCAGCAGGAATATGGCGAGAGGGCTGGTCCATCTGAATTGTGGGATGCGCATATCGCCGCCAGGGATTACGCCGGCGCCGGTGCGCTCCTGGAAGCCTTGCAGGCGGCTGAGCCTTCCGCCGATGGATGGGGGTTTCCTGCGGCTCACGATATCGATGTGGCCTGGAGCATCACCGACCATTTCCTGGATACCCAGGGTCCTCTCGATCCACGCCTGGCCGAGGCGCGCGCCCGACTCGAGCGGCAGCGGGACCCCGGGGTCGATTCGGTGGAAACCAACTTCCACCTGCCCATGGCCTTCATCGCCGCCGTCGAGGGCGACACGGCGGAAACCGAGCGGCGGGTCCGGAGCTGGTTGCGCGAAGCTGGCCGGGACCTGGCGGAACTGAGCGTCATGCGACATCACGCCTGCCGCGCCCTCGGCCTCGCGGCGGCGGCCTCTGCAACGGTCGAATGCCTGCGCGATGGCCTGGCGGAGCCGAGCCTGGTCATGCCGTTCATCGAACCGTTCCTGCCCTATTACGATGCGGTGCGGGAGGACTCCGCGTTCGTCGAATTCCTTGCCGGGATCGAGGCGAACTGACGCGAGGACAGTCCGCTGTGCGCTATTGCAACAGCGCCCAGCCCTCGGCCTGCCGCCGCACGACCACAGTCATCGCGGAGACCGCCATGCTGACCTGAGGCGCGAGTTCTTCGGCGCTGACGCCGTTGAACGCCGCGCTCTGCCCGCATTGGCGGATGACCACGCCGGCCTCGCCCAGCGCAGCGAGCAAGGCGGTGTTCGGATTGTCGCGATCAAAGCGCCGGCGGTAGGCGACATCGGAGAGCACATCCCAGGTGGTGCCGCCGTGGGTGATGATTTCGACCTGGAGATCCGCGGGGTCGATTCCGGCACGGGCATGCATGTTGATAAAGCGTGCTGCGGATTCAAGCCTCGGATTGAGTTCGTGCCTGTCCCGGCTGCCGGAGGCAACATCGAACAAGATCCGGTATCTCGTGCCCGGCACGAGGTTGAAGGTCGAGTCGGGAACGTCGACCACCGGGCCGAATAGCTCGATCACAGGCCCCTTCGAAAACTCCTGCGCACCCGCCGTCGTGCAGCAGAGCGTGACCGGGACCACCAGTAACGCCAGCCCAGCGCCTCGAGGGACCACGGAGTTTCCGCGACGACGGGACTGCACACCGGATTTTCCCGTCCGCGTTGCACGGCCGGCGATCGTCCTGGCCAGGATTCGTGTGATGGATCTCATTCAGTTGCTCCAGCGATTATGCACATCGTTTCGGTTGCGTCGCCCCAACACAGGGATGCAGCACGAGCCGCCCAACGTGACGCCCTGCCCAGGTTTGACAGCGTTGTCAGCTTGACTGACGATAGTACGCCATGCTCGATCCGCGCCAGCATCATCCGGAAGCAGCCCGGTTCGCGACTCGCTGACGAAATATGCACCATCGCCGGTCGCTTCGCGAGGTCACGACCTTTGAAGTACATCACGAAAATCGCGCTCATCGCCGCCTTCGGCGGATTCCTGATGGGCTTCGATGTATCGGTCATCTCCGGCGTCGTCGGCTTCATCGAAGGCGAATTCGCCCTGAGCAAGATCGAGCTCGGCTGGTCTGTTTCGTCGCTGGTGCTCACAGCCACCCTGGCCATGCTGCTGGCCGGTCCGCTGAGCGACCGCGTCGGCCGGCGGCGCGTACTCAGGATTGCGGCACTGCTGTTCGCCGTCTCCGCGATCGTGTGCGCCATTGCGCCAAGCTTCACGATCCTCGTGCTGGGGCGCATGCTCGGCGGCCTCGGGGTCGGCGCGGCCCTCATCATCGCACCGATGTACATCGCCGAGATCGCCCCGGCGCGGGACCGGGGCCGCATGGTGTCCTTCAACCAGCTGAACATCGTCATCGGGATCTCCGCGGCGTTCTTCAGCAATTACCTCGTACTCCGGCTGGGGCAGTCCGGGGCCGACTGGAGCACGGCTTTGAAGCTGGGCGAGTGGGCCTGGCGCTGGATGTTCGGCATGGAGATCCTCCCCGCCGTGGCCTATTTCTTCGCGTTGCTCGTGGTGCCGGAGAGCCCACGCTGGCTGGTGATGCGCGGCCGGGATGCGGAGGCGCTGGATATCCTTGCTCGATTTCGAGGCCCAGAACAAGCCGCGACAGAGCACCGGGTCATTCGGGACAGCGTCCTGACTGAAGCCGGCCGCGAGGCTGCGTCATGGCGCGACCTGCTGGCGCCCTCGATGAGGCTGGTGCTACTGATCGGCGTGTCCGTCGGCATCCTGCAACAGATTACGGGCATCAACGCTGTATTCTT
Source organism: Wenzhouxiangella sp. (assembly GCA_047921095.1). Taxonomy (GTDB): domain Bacteria; phylum Pseudomonadota; class Gammaproteobacteria; order Xanthomonadales; family Wenzhouxiangellaceae; genus Wenzhouxiangella. Next base: position 4,103 of record JBLRWT010000014.1, read on the forward strand.
TTATGCGCCGATGATATTCGAGCAATCGGGTATCGGCACCAATGCCTCGTTCGTGCAGGCGGCGATGCTTGGCGTCATCAACCTCGCCTTTACTGTCGTCGCGATGCTGTTGATCGACCGGCTCGGACGAAGGCCCCTGCTGGGGATGGGCCTCGCCGGCGTTGCGGTCTGCATGTTCATGCTGTCATATGGCTTCGGGTCCGCAACCTACACGCTCAATGAGGACGCCGCGGCCCGCCTGCCCGCCGAAATCGATCGCCAGCAGATCTCGAGCATTTTTCACGTCACCTACCAGAGCGACGTCGAATTTCGCACGGCGGTCTCCGCCGCGATCGGCCCGGAGCTGCTCAACAGGCACCAGGCGGAGCTGGTCGGCGCCGCCATATCCGTTAATCCGCTCCTTATTCTTCTGGCCACCCTGGGTTTCGTGGCGAGCTTTGCGGTCTCGCTCGGGCCCATCATGTGGGTGCTGTTCTCTGAATTGTTTCCGACCCGGGTCAGGGGCATGGCCATATCGTTTGTCGGCGTCATCAACTCGGCGGTCGCTTTTTTCGTCACCTTCATATTCCCGTGGGAACTCGAGACCCTCGGCAACTCCGCGACCTTCCTGATCTATGCCCTGTTCGCGGTGGCGGGCCTCGGCTTTGTCATGCGAATCCTGCCAGAGACGAAGGGACGGACGCTCGAGGAACTGGAGGCTCTCCTCGTAAAGGTGTGACTTGACGATCACAAGCTGGCGAATCGCGATCCTCGGCAGGCTGCTGGTTGGCGCCGGCGTCCTTGTCCTGGCCGGCTGCACTGGACCGCCGAATCGAACCGAGGCCCCCATGAAGGTAGAAATCAGGAAGTCGGGCGACGGATACGAACTGCTGCGCGGCGGGGAGCCTTATCGGATCCGCGGCGCGGGCATGTCATCCGGAGACCTCGCCGTGTTCGCAGCTCACGGCGGCAACTCGATCCGCACATGGACCACGCTCGACGGCGCGGTCACGACCCGGGAACTGCTGGACGCTGCCCAAGCCAACGGCGTCACCGTGGCGCTCGGGCTGCCGATGCAGGCGGAGCGATCCGGTTTCAACTACGACGACGCGGAGGCTGTGGCCACCCAGCTCGAGCAGCTGCGCGGCGAGGTCCTGAAGTACCGGGACCATCCGGCCCTGTTGTTCTGGATCATCGGCAACGAGCTCAATCATCACTACACGAACCCCGCCGTCTATGACGCCGTCAATGATGTCGTCGCGATGATCCTCGAGCTGGATCCTTATCACCCGGCCACGACGACGACTTCCGGGTTCAAGGAAGACGTCATCACGGAAATCCGCAACCGCGCGCCGCGGCTGGATTTCATCAGCTTCCAGCTCTACGGATCACTCTTCCGGCTGCCGGAAAGAATCCAGGCATTCGGCTTCGAAGACCCGTTCATGGTCACCGAGTGGGGCACCTTGGGCTACTGGGAAGTCGGCACGACGGACTGGGGTGCGCCCATCGAGCTGAACAGCTCACAGAAGGCGGATACTTACCGGCGCGCCTACACGGAGATCCTGCAACCACTCGAAGGCCAGCTGATCGGGTCCTATGCGTTTTACTGGGGCCAGAAACAGGAACGGACGCCCACCTGGTTCGGGCTGTTCACCGAGCTGGGCGAGGCCACCGAAAGCCTCGACGTCCTGCACGAGGCCTGGAGTGGCGCCTTGGCGGACAACCGGTCGCCGCACCTCCGATCGCTGCGACTCGATGGCCGGAGCGCCCTGGACAGCGTACGCCTGGCAAGCGGCGCCAGCTACGACGCTATCGTTGAAGCCACCGACCCGGACGGCGATCCCCTCACCTATCGCTGGGAGCTGAAGCCGGAGAGCACGGCGACGCAGGCCGGGGGCGACTTCGAGCCAGAGATCGAGAACCTGGAGGGTTTCATTGGGAACGACGGTGAGAAAGCCGTTCGCGTTACCGCGCCGCCGCCGGGCAAGTACCGCCTGTTCGTCTACGTCCTCGACGGCCACAGGCACGCGGCGCACGCCAACCTGCCTTTCCTGGTCGTCCCGGAAACCTGAATTCAACCGCCCGGCGCGGGCCCGGTCGATTCCCGGATCTGCAATTTCGCCGGGATGACGATCGTGCCTTGCGTCTCCGCCGCCGCCCCCGCAATGATTTCCGAAACGGCGCGATCGGCCATGACCGCGAGCGGCTGCCGGATGGTCGTCAGCGCCGGATACACGAGGCGGGCCAGCGGGATATCGTCGAAGCCCGCGACCGAGAGCTGGCCAGGAACGCGGATACCGAGGCGATCGGCAACCCGGATGACGCCGGCAGCCATGTCGTCGTTGGCTGCAAAAATGGCCGTCGGTGGATGCCCAAGCTGCAGCAGCCTGCGCGCACATGCCTCCCCGGACCCGAAGGAGTTGTCTCCCTCGCCGACCAGGGCATCCGAATACTCGAAGCCCAGCTGTTCCAGTCCGTCCCGGTAGCCGAGGTATCGGCTGGCAACCGCCTTGTGGCTGGAGTGCCCCTTGATGAACGCGATCCGCCGGTGACCGAGGGCGCCGAGATAGCGCGTCATCTCGGCACTGATTTCCCGGTCGTTGGTGGCTACGGACAGGGGTCCGTCCCCTGCTTTTCCCGGAGACAGGCGCACGAAGCGCGTTCCCGTCGCCTCGATGGCGCGGACGATTCTCGGCATGTTCGAGAGCGGCGCAGCGAGCACCACACCATCCGGTCGCGAGTGCCGGATGAGCGCCCGAAGTTCTGCGCCGACATCGCGGCTCCGGTAATTGCAGGGATGGATGAGCAGGTCGTAATTCGACTTTTGGCAGGCGCGCAGCGCCCCGAGCTGCATCTTGATTATGTAGCCGGAACTCGGGATCTCGTAGGCGCGCGGGTCGTCAAACACGAGCGCGACCAGCCTCGACCGGTGGCTGGCCAGGTTACGGGCCGACTGGTTGGGCCGATATTTGAGCTTGTCGACCGCGAGCTCGACTCTCTGCCGTGTCGCCTCGCGGACGTTCGGTTCGCGATTGATGACCCGCGACACGGTCTTGATCGACACGCCGGCCTCCCGTGCGACGTGTTCGATCGTGATCTTGGTACTTGCTGCCAACATCTCCGCTGCGCTATTCGACCAGCGTCAGCGCCCCGAACAGGCCGGCATCCTTCCAGCCCCTGTCCGGCTCGTCGCCGGGGACGAATTCCGAGCCGACGAAATTCTCACGCAGCGGGCTGCCGTCGTTGTCGCAATACGCCACCATGAGCCCCATCAGTTTGCCGGCGATGAGCGTCACCGGCTGGTTGTCCGGCGAGTCGTCCACATAATCGTCGGCGTAGATCGCGATCGAAACCTCCCAGATCACCTTGTCGCCCTGCTGCCGCCAGCGACTCTCGACGTGATGCGTGTAGTCGCGCGCAGCGCGGTCGGTACCGATGTCAATCGCCCTGTTATCAAGGGAGAAATGGTAGGCGAAGGCGTTGTGGTTATATTGGTGGTCCCCGCCTGAGTAATCTTCGTCGATGAAGATTTCGAGGCAGTCATCGTCCCAGTACTGCACCAGCGGATCGCGATGGGAGTCGATCAGCACGTCGTCCACGAATTCGCCGAGGAGATAGAGCCTGTCGGGTGTCCAGACGACCTTGAATCGTCCCTGGAAATCCTCCGCGGCGTACTCGGGGCCGAGCCAGCGATAGTTCAGCTCGCGCCATTCCGCTGTCTCCCAGGCTGGCTCGTCGGCAATGCCGTCGACCGTCATCGCGGTAACCGCTCTCGGCGCATGGTACTCGCTACGCCCTTCGTAGTGCGCCTGGTCTGCCGCGCCGGCGTCCGCAGCAGCGACAAACACCGCAGCCGCCAGGAAACCGATTCCCCACCTGTGTTGAATGATTTTCGGCAACTCGGCTCTCCCAGATGTGAATTACTCCTGACCCGGGCACCGCCAGATGCATGGACCCGCTCGACCGCAACAAAATCATAGGAGATATTGACAGCGGTGTCATCTTCCTTTACAAACGCGTTACGTGACAGCGATGTCATCGTGACGGCGAGCAGTGTCCATCAGGCGGCGGAGTCCTCCTGGCGGGTGGTGCTCGACCGGGAGCAAGGTTCGCCTTGGTCAAAAAATTAAAATTACATTATGGAGAGGTCGCATGCACAACCCGTTCGTTCGGAAGACGCTCTTGGCTCAAGGCATCGCGCTGGCTCTCGGCGTTGCCGTGGTACCGCACGCCTTCGCCCAGGCCGAGGAGACAACCAAAGAGAAAGAGCAGGTCGCCGACAACACGACGATCGACGAGATCATCGTCACCGGATTCCGCCAGAGCCTGGTGGATTCCATGGACATCAGGCGGCAGTCCAACGGTGTTGTCGATGCCATCACGGCCATCGATATCGGCAAGTTCCCTGACCAGAACCTTGCCGAGGCGCTCCAGCGCATCCCGGGCGTCTCGATCAACCGCGTCAACAACGAAGGCTCGCAGATTACGGTCCGCGGCTTCGGTCCGGAGTTCAACCTCGTGACGCTCAACGGTCGTTCGATGCCGACCGCAGGGAGCAGGTCATTCGATTTCAATGATCTCGCGACCGAGGGCGTCAAGTCGGTCGAGGTCTACAAGACCTCGGACGTCAGCATGCCGACCGGAGGGATCGGGGCGACGGTAAATATCTCTACCCCCCGGCCGCTGGACAGGCCGGGCTTCACTGGCGTGATCAGCGGCAAAGGTGTCCATGAGACTTCCTCGTCGGACTCCCAGATCAGGGACCTGGACAGGGTCACGCCGGAAGTTGCCGGCCTCTACAGCCAGACCTTCGCAGATGACAAGTTTGGCGTCTTGATCAGCGCCTCGTTCCAGAGCCGGGACAATCGCGAAGAATTCGCCACGGTGGATAACTGGCGGCCGAATACCCCGCTCCGCGAAGGAGCTACGGTCGTCAGCAATAACCAGCGCGAGGATGGGACCTATTGGCATCCCCAGAACATCGGCTATGGCTGGAATGAAGTTTCGCGCGACCGCATCAACGCGCAGGGCGTGTTGCAATACGCGCCGACGGACCGGTTCACCGCTACGCTCGACTACACCTATTCCGAACTCGAGACCGAAAGCGATTCGAACAGCGTCGGGGTCTGGTTCGAGGACGCCGGCACGACCAACGTGACGATCAACGAGCGTGGCACCGTGGTCAATCTCATCTCGGCCGCACCCGCCGACTACGCGACCAATATCGCCAGAAATCACACGATCAAGGAAAACAATTCCCTTGGCCTGAACCTCGAATGGCAGGCGACCGACAGCCTGAAATTTGCACTGGATGCCCACAGCTCTTCGTCCGAGCTCAGCGGGGGCAAGATCGCCGGCGAGCCGGGGAGCTCTGCCAACCTGATCATCGGCAATACCGGCTGTCCGTGGTGCGCGGATGCCGGACCGGAATTCGGGCCCGCGACGGCCAGCATCGATCAGAAATCGGCCACTTTCACCCGCGGCGGGATACCCTTGTTCGACGTGTCGTTCGTGGGCGCAGATGGCAACCCGCAGGACTTCCTGCTGCCGAGCGATCTCGGCTCGCTGTTCGGCCAGGCATTCAACACCAAGCTCGAGAACGACATCGACCAGCTGCAGCTGCAGGGCACCTGGGACAACCTGAGCGGCAGCTCGCTCAGCCGGGTCGACTTCGGGTACTCGCGCACCGAACAGGAGTTCAGGAACCGGAATGCCTTTTCGGGCCAGTTGCCCGCAGGCTTCTGGCTCACCTCGGCACAGTACTGGCCCAACGATGGCTGGGAGACGGGCAACCTGGGCGGACTCCTGAACAATTTCTCGAACGGTGGCAATTTTTCGCAGGACCAGTTTTACACCGTCGGTTTCGATACTGCGGTGAACCAGTTTGAAACCATCGGCGTCGGAGACCCGATCGAAGATGTGTTCTGGCCGGGGTGGCCCGCGGGCTTCCAGGATCCATCGGGCGAACGGGGCCGCTTCTGGTCGGGGCCCCTGGGCAATAACGGCGATGCGCGAGTCGAGGAAACGATCGATGCTTTCTACGCGCAGGCCCTGGTCGAGGAGCAGGTCAATGGCATGCCCTTCACAGCGGTGCTTGGGCTCCGTTATGAAGATACCGAGGTGAAATCAACCGGACTGGAAGTGCCCGCCACGGCCATCGTCTGGGTCGGAGGCAACGAGTTCGCCTATGAAAGAGCGTCCGAACCGACGCCCAGGAGCGCCACCTCGGACAACAAGTTCTGGCTCCCGAGCATCAGCACCAGCCTGGAGTTCATGCAGGACATGATCGGACGCGCGGCCTACAGCCGGACGATCTCCCGTCCGCCCATCGGCGCGCTCGGTCCCAACAGGGATTTCATCGGCAATCCGACCGCGCGCAACCGGCAGGTGAACGCCGGCAACCCGGATCTGCTGCCCTTCGTCTCTGACAATCTCGACCTGGCTGTCGAGTATTACTATGCCCCCGGCAGCTACGTCTCGGTTGGCCACTTCCGCAAGCGAGTGGATAACTTCCTGGTCTCGACGACCGTCCAGGATTTCTTCGCGGGCCTGAACGACCCGTTCATCGGCGCCGATGCGCAGCAGGCCCGGGCGGAACTGGCGGAGGAAAACATCCCTGTCACCGACGCGAACGTGTTCCAGAGAATCAACGAAAATCTCGGCGTGCCAATCACCACGCCCGTCAGGGCGCGGCCCGACGATCCGCTGGCGGAATTCAACATCACGACGACCGACAACCTGGAGATTGGCAACGTTCACGGCTGGGAACTCGCCTTGCAGCATCTCTTCGCCAACACCGGATGGGGCGTGCAAGCCAACGCGACCTTCGTCAGCGGCGATGTCGACGCCGACCGGGAGGTCCTCAATCAAAGTTTCGCGCTCCCCGGCCTGAGTGATTCCAGGAACCTGAGTGTGTTCTATGAGAACCAACACATCTCCACCCGGCTCGCCTACAACTGGCGTGATGAGTTCCTCGGTGGCTTCGACCAGTTTGGCGCGCCGGTTTACACCGAGGCCTACGAGCAGTTCGACTTCATCCTGACATGGTTCGCGACGGACCGGCTGGCGGTGTTTGTTGAGGGCATCAACATCACGGAAGAAACCCAGCGCACCTATACGCGTTATAAAGAGCAGCTCCTCGCGGGCAACCAGTTCGGTGCCCGTTACAGTCTCGGAGCGCGCTATAAGTTCTGATAACACGCATTGTCCGATACACTTGAGCCGCTGCCCTGCAGCGGCTTTTCTATCCTGATGAACGAAAACGACACAGACGCCATCAACAGGATCATCATCGTCGGCGGGGGCAGCGCCGGCTGGTTGATGGCGGGCCTGCTCGCCAGCGAATACCTTGACGGCGCTCAAGCGGGGGTCAGCATTACCCTGGTCGAGTCGCCCGACGTCAAGACCATCGGCGTCGGTGAAGGCACCTGGCCGACAATGCGTGGCACCCTTCGCAGGATCGGCATTCCGGAGGCGGAGTTCCTGTCGGAATGCGGGGCGGCATTCAAGCAAGGCACCAGGTTCGTCGGCTGGGTGACGGGCGCTGAGGACGACTATTACTACCATCCCTTCACGGCGCCGGCGGGATACACGGAGATCAATCTCGTATCGCATTGGCTGCCGGGAAGAAACGGGATCAGCTTCGTCGACGCGGTGAGTCCCCAGGGATGCCTGTGCGACAGGGGGCTTGCACCGAAGCAGGCGGCGACCCCGGAGTATGCCGGGGTCGCGAACTATGGGTACCATCTCGACGCCGGCAGGTTTGCCGCCTTGCTGCAAAGGCATTGCACGACCCGCCTGGGCGTCCGCCACGTGCTCGATCACGTCACGGGGATCAACGGCGCGCCCGACGGGGACATACAGTCCGTCAGCACGGCCAACCATGGCACCCTCGAGGGTGACCTGTTCATCGATTGCACCGGCTTCGCGGCACTGCTGATTGGCAAGCACTACCAGGTGCCGTTCGTCGGCAAGCGACACATTCTCTTCAACGATTCTGCGCTGGCGCTGCAGGTGCCCTACGCCAGCGCGGACAGCCCGATCGCCTCGCAGACGATCTCGACGGCATGTCCGGCCGGTTGGATATGGGACATCGGGCTCACGACGCGGCGTGGCATCGGTTACACGTACTCCAGCACGCATACGGACGACGCGACGGCCGCGGACACGTTGCGCGCGTACCTCGAGCGCAGCCCCGGGCTCGCCGCAGGCGATTACGAGCCACGCAAGATCTCGTTCAATCCGGGCCACCGTGCGAAATTCTGGCATCGCAACTGCGTGGCGGTGGGCATGTCGGCTGGATTCCTGGAGCCGCTCGAGGCCAGCGCCCTGGTGCTGATCGAACTCGCCGGAAGAATGATCAGCGAAGAACTGCCGGCCAATCGCCGGGCAATGGACGTGATCGCACAGCGATACAACGAGAAGTTCCTCTATCGCTGGGACCGAATCATCGACTTTCTCAAGCTGCACTACGTCCTGAGCCATCGGCAGGATACCGCCTACTGGCTGGATAATCGCAGCCCGGCCAGCATCCCCGACAGTCTGCAGAAACTGCTCACGCTGTGGGAATACCACGTACCCTGGCACGCGGATTTCTCCCAGCGTGACGAGGTATTCTCATCCGCGAGCTACCAGTACGTCCTCTACGGCATGGACTTCAAGACGACGCCAAGGACCGGCGCACGCCATGCCGCAGGCGTCGAGAAGGCGCGGCAGTTGTTCGCGGAGAACAGGCGACAGGCCGACAAGCTGGTGCGCAACCTGCCCCTCAATCGTGACCTGCTGGCGCACATCAGCGAGCACGGTCTCCCGCGGGCCTGACCGGGGACACCCCGCACGCCGCGCAGGCTGCCAAAAAACGGACGACAGAATGGCCAAGCACGTATTACTGGATAACGTCTCCCACAAGGACTTGAAGGTCCGCACCGGCTACCGCCCGGGTTGCGGCTACGATGCCAACGTTGTCCGCATCTTCCCGTCCGAGTTCTGCGAGGCGCAGCGGGAATATCCGCTCTTCTTCATCAAGGACGCGGCCTCGGGCCACTTTGAGCCCGTCGCACTGCTCGGATTCTCAGGGGATGAAAACCTGTACCTGGGCGCGGGCGGCTGGGATGCGAGCTATGTTCCACTGGCCGTCCAGCGACAGCCCTTCCTGATCGGATTCCAGACGCAGCAGGTGGACGGGATCCCGACGCAGGTGCCGGTCATTCATGTCGACCTCGACCACCCGAGCATCAGCAAGACGGACGGCGAACCGGTCTTTCTCCGGCATGGTGGGCTGAGCCCGTACCTGGAAAGGATCGAGTCGATCCTGGGAACGATACACCACGGTCACGAAGCCAGCCGGGCGCTTTCCCAGGTGCTCGTGGGCCTCGAGCTGATCGAGTCCGTCAAGCTGGAGATCCGATTCGACGATGTCACAAGCGTGAATCTCGAAGGGCTTTACAAGATCAACGAGGACACCCTCCGCAATCTCAGTGCCGATGCCCTCGAGACCCTTCACCGGCAGGGCTACCTGCGAGATCTTTACTTGATGCTGGCTTCCCTGCAGAACATGCCGCACCTCATCGAGAGGAAGACCCGGCGGCAGGCATCTTGAACTGTCGGGACATGACATGCGCCAGGTGAGCCAGGGCATCCGGGAACTCCACGAATTCGACCCCGACAGGGTCATTGAGCAGTTGGCCGGGGAAACCCGCCCGGTTGTCATCCGCGGGCTGGCCACAGGTTGGCCGGTTGTGCAGCAGGCGCGCAAATCGATGGACGCGGCGAGCCGCTACCTGCTCCAGTTCTACCAGGACGCGCCGGTCACGGCCTTCGTTGGAGACGCCGGCCTTGGCGGGCGCATTTTCTATACCGATGGCCTCGCGCAGACCAACTTCCGGCAGATCAAGACCCAGCTTGGCTGGGTGCTGGACAGCATCCGGGATCACCAGGATGATCCCGCGGCGCCGGCGATCTACATGGGCTCCGCGGCACTCGACATCTTCCTGCCCGGGCTGAGCAGGGACAACAGCCTCAACTTTCGACCACGCAAGCCGAGCGTCAGGATCTGGATCAGCAACCGCACGACGGTCGCCGCACATTACGACGTGCTGGATAACATTGCCTGCGTCTGCGCCGGGCGCCGGCGCTTTACGGTGTTCCCGCCCGACCAGATTGCAAATCTTTACATCGGGCCGATCGATTTCACCCCGGCCGGCCAGGCGATCAGTCTCGTCGACCTCGATCACCCGGATTTTGACCGGTACCCGCGCTTCGCCGAGGCTCTCCAGCATGCGCAAGAGGCATTGCTCGAGCCGGGGGATGCCATCTACATACCAAGCATGTGGTGGCATGCCGTGAAGAGTCTCGACGCCCTGAACATACTGATCAACCACTGGTGGCGCGACGCGCCCGCATTCATGGGTGCGCCGGCGGATGCGCTGCTCCATGCAATCCTGAACATCCGCGGGTTGCCCGCGGCGCAGCGCGAGGCCTGGCGTGGCATCTTCGACCACTACGTTTTCGAGGGTGGCACCGAGTCTACCGCCCATATCCCCCGGGAACGGCTTGGCGCCCTGGCTGAACTGGATGCGGACAGCGCCCGACAGCTTCGCGCCCTCCTCCGCAATCACCTCAACCGTTGAACGAGAGGCTCGCATAGCATGACGCGAATCAATCGTGTGGCCATTGTTGGCGGCGGTACCGCCGGATGGATGGCCGCAGCGGCCTTTTCCAAGACCTTTGGTGCGCAGCTGCAGATCGATCTCATCGAGTCCGACGACATCGGCACCGTCGGGGTTGGCGAAGCCACGATACCCCCGATCAGGAATTTTCACCTGCTGCTCGAGCTTTCGGAAGCCGACTTCATGCGCGCAGTGAACGGTACGTTCAAGCTCGGCATCGAATTCCTGAACTGGGGAAGCCTTGGTGAACGCTACTTTCACCCGTTTTCCGCTCACGGGACTGATACCTGGGCTGCGCAGTTCCATCATTACTGGGTGCGCGCCCGCCAGCAGGGCGAAACGGCGCCGCTGCATGAATTCAGCCTGGAAGCGATGATGGCCAGGGCGGACAAGTTCGGGCAGGAGGGCGAGCGCAGGGCCAACTATGCCTATCACTTCGATGCCGGCCTGTATGCCAGGTTACTGCGCGGCATCAGCGAGCGTCTCGGCGTGCGCCGCACAGAAGGCAAGGTCGTCGATGTGCGCCTGCATCCGGAAACCGGATACATCGAGTCCGTGCTGCTCGATTCCGGCCAGAGCGTGCATGCCGACCTGTTCATCGACTGCAGCGGCTTTCGCGGCTTGCTCATCGAACAAGCGATGCAGACCGGCTGGGAAGACTGGGGCCACTGGCTGCGCAACAACAGCGCCGTCGCGGTGCAGACGGCCCTCGTGTCTTCACCCCCTCCTTTCACGCGCGCCACGGCCCGTAGCTGCGGCTGGCAGTGGAAAATCCCGCTGCAGAACCGCGTCGGCAACGGGCTGGTGTACAGCAACGACCACCTGTCCGACGACGCCGCCCGGAAAGCCCTGCTGGACAACGTCGACGGCCGGCCAATCACGGAACCGCGGCTCATCAAGTTCAGGACCGGCCGGCGACTCAAGCAATGGAACAAGAATTGCGTTGCGCTCGGCCTGGCGAGCGGTTTCCTGGAGCCGCTCGAATCGACGAGCATTCACTTGATCCAGAACAGCATCATCAGGCTGATCAAGCTCTTCCCCTCGCGCGGCATCGAGCAAACGGAGATCGACCAGTTCAATCGCGAAGTGAAGACCGAGATCGAGTACATCCGTGACTTCATCATCGCGCATTATCACGTCACGCAGCGGGCCGACACGCCCTACTGGGACGAATGTCGACAGATGCAGGTCCCGGACACCCTGGCCCACAAGCTGGCGTTGTTCAAAGCGGGCGGAAAGATATTCCGGGACAACAATGAACTGTTCTCGGAGCCCTCCTGGACGGCGGTGATGATTGGCCAGGGCCTCCAGCCGGCCACCTATCACCCATATGCCGACACGATGTCCGACGCGGACCTGAAGGCCCTCATGATCAGGATCAAGTCATCGATCGCGCAGCTCGTGGCTCGCCAACCCTCACATGAAGAATTCCTCGAGCGTTACTGCAGGCCGGCCCCGTGATCGGCGCTACGACAGAAGTTTTCCTCGTCGCGATGGCGATCATCTTTGCGGTCCCTTACCTGATCTGGCGCCTGGGCAGGACGGACTATTTCGCGCCCCTGGTTGTCGTGCAGATCATCACGGGAATCCTGCTGGGGCCCGGCATCCTTGGGAAGGTTTTTCCCGACTATTACGCCTTCGTCTTCAATGAACCCGTGGTCCAGGCCCTGAACGGTATTGCCTGGTGGGGCGTCATGATTTTCGTGTGGATCGCCGGCGTGGAGCTGGACCTGCGCGAGGCCTGGAGGAGTCGCCGCGAGAGCCTGATCACCGCCGGGCTCGCCCTCCTCCCGCCACTGCTGCTGGGCAGCATCGTCGGCGTTGGCATGACCATGCATGACGGCTGGATCGGCTCCGCAGCCATGTCCTGGCAATTCATCGTTGGCGTGGGCATGGCCTGTGCCGTGACCGCGCTTCCCATCCTGATGCTGTTCATGGACAAGATGGGAATCCTCAGGCAGCCCATCG
>JBLRWT010000015.1:0-15567 GCA_047921095.1 Wenzhouxiangella sp.
GAATGTCAGACCACGTCATAAGCGCCGATCGCCTCGGCCGGGTCGAAGCACTCGGCATCACCCGATGCTCGAAGCCATCGACAGGCACAGATCCCTGGACTTGAGCAGGTTTTGATATAGCTGGGCAGTGGCTGAGATACGTACATAATCAGGAAGAATTTTAAAGAATTGCTTCCAAGACTCATTTCCTCTGTGTTCTCTGTGCCTCCGTGGTGAACAGATCACTCGATGATGGAATCAGGCTTCCTTCAGATATTCGGCGATCCGTTCGGCCAGTTGAGCGCTGATGCCCGGGACGCGCGCCAGTTCCTCCGGACCCGCCTTGGCCAGACCCTGGAGGCCACCAAAGTGCTGCAGCAGTTTCTGACGCCGCTGCGGGCCGATACCGGGAATCTGTTCGAGCGGCGAGGCCTGGGAGCGCTTCTCGCGCCGCCGGCGGTGAGCGCTGATGGCGAAGCGATGGGCTTCGTCCCGAATTTGCTGGACCAGGTGCGAGGCCGGGTGATGCGGTCCGGGACGAACTTCCCGATCATCCAGAATAAAACTCTCATGGCCAGCTCGGCGTGCTGGCCCCTTGGCCACGCCCATGACCGGAATGGCGTCCAGGCCCAATTCCGCCAAAACCTGGCGCGCGCGGCTGGCCTGCCCCTTGCCACCATCGATGATCACAAGATCCGGCACGCCGTCTTCTTCCAGAACTTTTCGGTAACGTCGCCGAAGCACCTGTTCCAGCGCAGCATAATCGTCACCGGGCTCGATACCCTCGATGTTGTACTGACGATAGAGTTTTTTCTGTGCCCCATCGGGGCCAAAAACCACGCAGGAGCCAACCGTCTCGCTACCGGAAATGTGGCTGATGTCAAAACACTCCAGGTGCTCGGGCGGTGACGGCAGATCGATGAGCTGGGCGAGTTCACTCAGCCCGCGCCCGACCTGGTCACGCTCCGACAACCTTCGCCTGAGTGCATCGGTCGCATTGGCCACCGCCAGCTTGACCCATTGGGTGCGGTCACCGCGAACCCGCCAGCGCAGCCCCACCCGGCCTTCGCGACGCCTGGCGAGTGCTTCTTTCCAGAGTTCAGCATGTTCCGGCTCGTGCGACAGAACCACCTCGGCCGGGGGGGTGCGTTCGGCATAGTACTGACCAACAAACGCGCTCATGATCTCAGCTTCGGCGATCTCCTCGTGCAGGTTGGACGGAAAAAAGCACCGCCCGCCGACATTGCGGCCGTGCCTGAACTCCACCACCTGGATAGCTGCTTGTCCACCGGCGCAGCTGAGCCCGATGACATCGAGGTTATCAGCGCCGCCAGTCACGTACTGGCTGGCACGCACGCCCTGCAGTGCCTGGATATGGTCGCGCAGCGTCGCTGCCTTTTCGAAGGCCTGCGCCGCACTGGCCTCGGTCATGCGCTCGGTCAGATGTTCAATGACCGCCTCGTCGCGTCCCTTGAGAAACTGTACGGCGGCATCGACGTCGCGAGCATATTCAGCCTCGCTGATATAGCCAACACACGGCGCGCTGCAGCGATTGATCTGGTATTGCAGGCAGGGCCGGGTCCGATTGCGAAACACCGAATCGCGGCACTGCCGCAAGCCCAGCAAGCGGTAGATCTGGTTCAGTGACTCGCGCACAGCGCCGGCGCTGGAATAGGGCCCGAAATACTGGCCCGGCTGCTTGCGACTGCCACGGTAAAAGCCGATGCGCGGATACGGGTGATTGGTCTCCAGCCTGATCCAGGGGTAACTCTTGTCATCACGCAGGTTGATGTTGAAACGCGGTCGGTGGGCTTTGATCCACTCGTTTTCCAGCAGCAGCGCCTCGGCTTCAGTGCGGACCAGGCTGACTTCCATCGAGGCCAGCTTTCGCAACATCAGGTTGATGCGCGCGCCCTTGTCCCGACGATCGAAATAACTGCCGACCCGGCGGCGGAGATTGCGTGCCTTGCCGACATACAGCACCTTGCCACCGGTATCGCGCATCAGGTAAACGCCGGGGCCCGTCGACAGCGAACGAGCAAATGCCCGCCCATCGAATTCACTCATCGCCCGGCCTTGAGCTCCTCGATGAGGCGATCGGCAGCCGCTTCGAGCATGTCCAGCACACGTTCAAACCCGTGATCGCCTCCATAGTAGGGGTCGGGGACCTCCTCCAAACCATATTCCGGCGCCAGCTGCATGACCAGATCGAGCTTGGCCGTTGCATTGGGTGGAGCGATGGCGCGCAGATCCTCCAGATTGGATCGATCCATGGCAAAAATATAGTCGAATCGCCGGAAGTCAGCCAGGGTCACTTTCCGGGCCCGCTGGCCGCTGATATCCATGCCCCATTTGAGCGCGAACTCGATGGCGCGCGGGTCTGGCGGGCTTCCGATGTGATAGCCGATAGTACCCGCCGAATCAGTGACCACTTCAATGCCGGCCTGGCTGATCTTGTGGTCGAACATGGCCTTGGCCGTCGGGCTTCGGCAGATGTTTCCAAGGCAAACAAAAAGTATTGTTTTCATCGTCTTGCAATGTCTATTTAAAGTTAGATATAACTTGAAATCTCAACGCTTTTGCGCGCGCGCTCAAGGTCTTCCGGCGTGTCGATTCCGACCGGTATCGGCGCCTTCGCTTCTGCAGCGGCAATCAGCCAGCCGGCCTCGAGCGCCCGAAGTTGCTCCAGGGATTCAAGCTGCTCCAGTTCGCTTTCCGGCAGGCCCTTCCAGGCTTTCAATGCACCGGCGCGGTACGCGTACAGGCCAACGTGCCGCCGCGCCAGCCGGGCAGGCCAGCCACCATCGCGAGCGTGCGGGATCGGCGCGCGTGAAAAATACAGCGCCCGGCCTCGCCGATCGCTGACCAGTTTGACAACATTGGGGTCGTTCCATTGCGCCTCATCAGCCACGGGTTGCCATAGGGTCGCCATGCTGGCGTCCTCGTCCTCTGCCAGTAGTCGGGCGACCTGAACCAGACAGACCACCGGCATGGCCGGTTCGTCGCCCTGCAGGTTGACCACGATCGCCTCGTCAGCCAGGCCGAGTTTGGCCGATGCCTCGGCCAGGCGGTCGGTGCCGGAGCGATGGCTCGAATCGGTCATCACAACCTGTCCGCCTTCAGCGTGGACCGCCTCGGCGATTGACGGACTGTCGGTTGCGACATGGACACTGGCAGCACCACAGGCCAGCGCCCGCTGCAGGGTTCTGACGACCATGGGCTTGCCGCCAAGATCAGCCAGTGCTTTTTGCGGCAAGCGGCTCGAATCCAGGCGCGCCGGAATCAGGATATGAAAAATTGTATCGATGGCGTCGTTCATCTGGAATTGTTCACAACGGCAATCATAAGCAATGGTCATTGGCAATAGTCATGGGCAATAGTCTTGCACATGGCAGTCGACCGTATCGAACACGGCGTTGGGGAGCCTGGCGCTGACCTCGAGCACCCAGACGTCGGCTGCCAGGTCCAACCGTTGCAGCTTGACGGCATCCTTTGCCGTCACGATGACCGGGCCTTTGAGCCTGTCGATGTCGGCCGGCACGAAACGGTGATGATCGGGATAGGGGTGCTGGCTGGCGAGGATTTCCAACTCGGCCAGGCTGGCGAAGAATCCATCGGGATTGGCAATGCCGCATGCGGCGCTGACCCGACGACCTGCCCACTCATGCGGCTGGGCCCGGCGTGAGCCGTCGAGAGAAACCAGGACATCCGGGCAAAGATCGAATTCCATCGCGCCCTGAAGCTCCAGGCCACCCCCCTTGACCAGCACGATGTCGACCTCCTCCAGGCGCTGGCGCGGCTGACGCAGCGGTCCGGCCGGCAACAGGCGATCGTTGCCGAACCCACGCAGGCCGTCGACCACGCAAATTTCGAAGCTGCGTGCCAGCGCGGCATGCTGCAGGCCATCGTCGGCAACCACGACCTCGGCACCGGCATCCAGAGCGGCCTCGAATGCCGCTGCGCGACGTGCGCAGACCCAGACGGGTACTTGCGAGCTATTGGCAATCAACACTGGCTCATCGCCAGCGACCTGCGGATCACTGTCGCCAGTCACCTGCCAGGCCTCGCCTGGCGCCTTGCCGCCATAACCACGACTGATCACGGCCACGGCCCGACCGGCCTCGGCCAGGTGCCTGGCCAAGGCCATGACCACAGGGGTTTTGCCGCCGCCGCCCACAGTGAGGTTACCGACAACGATCACGGGAATGGCCGGCCTCGAGGGTGGACGATGCCAGCGGTTGCCGAGCCGCAAACGGTAAAGTCTTTCCAGGGTGCGCAGGAACGGCCCCGGTTGCCGGCCTTCATACCAGACGCTGTTGCAGTGGCGCTCGAGCGCTGCACGCACCCCAACTACTCCTCGTTGTCCTGCAGTTGCAATCGATGCAGGTAGTGATATAAACCTTCCGGCCTGGCCAGTAGCTCGGCATGGGTACCCGACTCGACGATATGCCCCTGGTCAAGCACGACGACCTGATCGGCCTTCTTGACCGTCGCCAGGCGGTGGGCGATGACGACCGTTGTGCGGTCTTGCATGAGGGTTTCCAGCGCAGCCTGGATTTTCTGCTCCGACTCGGCATCCAGTGCCGAGGTCGCCTCGTCGAGGATCAGTATTGGCGCGTCCTTGAGCAACGCCCGTGCGATCGCCAGTCGTTGGCGCTGTCCGCCCGACAATAGTGCGCCGTCTTCGCCAATCGGCGTGTCCAGCCCCTGGGGCAAACGCTCGATGAACTCCATTGCATGCGCCTGGTGCGCCACTTCAACGACGCGATCGCGACTGACTTCGCCGAGAACGCCGTAGGCAATGTTGCGCCCGACGGTGTCATTGAACAGCACCACGTCCTGGCTGACCAGGGCGATTTGCCGACGCAGGGCATCCAGCCGGAACTCGTTGATGTCGATGTCATCGATGAAAATCCGCCCGGCATCCGGCAGGTAAAAGCGCGGCAGCAGCTTGGCCAGGGTGGTTTTGCCCGAACCGGACCGACCGACCAGCGCCGTGACCGTGCCCGGCGCCACGGTCAGACTGATGCCACTCAATACTGGCTGATCGGAATCGGGATAGCTGAACCCCAGGTCCCTGATCTCGATCCGTCCCTGCAGGCGGCCGGGCTCGCGCGTTCCCGCATCCGGCTCGGCCGGGGCATCGAGGACGCGAAAAATGCTGTCGGCCGCGGCCAGGCCCTTTTCGATGACCGCATGCATCTTGGTCAGACGCTTGAGCGGCGGAATACAGGCCACCATGGCGGCCAGGACCGACATGAAAATGCCGGCGGTAATCTCGGCGCGCATGTACTCGCTGGCCGCGATGACCAGCAGCAGGATGACCGCGAGGCCAGCTGCCAGCTGAATCAGGGATGATGAGACCAGCTGGGTCGCCGTCAGCTTCAGATGCAGCCGGCGATTGTTCTCATTGATACGGGAAAAGGACGCGTTTTCCTGTGCGCGACCGCCAAAGATCTTGACCACTTCATGGCCGTTGACCGCTTCTTCGGTCACGTGGGTGACATCACCCATGGAATCCTGGATACGAGCCGATATCTTGCGAAAACGGCGACTGATGACGGTAACGACCAGGGCGATGACGGGCACGAGCAGCAGCATCGCCAGGGTCAGGCGCCAGGACTGGATCAGCATGACGCCGACCAGGGCAACGACGGTAAAGGTATCCCTGAATGTGCCGATCAACGCCGTTGTGGCCGCCTGGGCCACCTGCTCGGCGTTGTAGGTCACCCGCGAAATCATCTGGCCCGAGGAATGACGATCGAAGTAACTGGATGGCAAATCCAGGTAGCGGGCGAACAGGTCCCGACGCAGGTCGGCAATCAGGCGCCGCCCGACCCATTCCATGCCGAAAGCGCCGCCGAAATTGCCAAAAATGCGCAAGACCACGGCCGCCAGAACCAGCGCTGGAAGCCAGAGGCTGAACGTGGGGTCGGTCGCGACGATGGTTTCATCGACCAGCGGTCGAAGCAGGTAGAAAAACAGGCCCTGCCCCGCCGCATCCAGCGCGACAGCCAGAATGGCCAGGAAAAAGACCAGGCGCTGGCGTGCCAGGTAGGTCAGTAGACGACGATAAACTCGCGGCGCCGCAGTGACCGGCACGCTCATTGGGCACCGCGACCAGTTCGGTGAAGCTCAGCGTACACTAATTGTCTCCACCCTCTTCGACCGCTGCTATGGTCAGGCGCCTGATTCCCTCGGCGGCTGCCGCATCCAGCGCACGAACGACAAGCCGGTGTGGCGCTTCGGCATCGGCACGAATGACCAGCGTGGCGTCCGGGTTGTCGGCAAAACTCTCGACGATGGCGGCCTGCACAGTGGCACGCCGATCATCGGCCAGCATGCTGTCGTCGATGAACATCCGACCATCATCCGTGATCACCAACTCGATCACGTTGGGCAAGGTTTCGGTTTCGGCCGTCGCCGCTTCGGGCAGATCCAGGCGCAGCAGCGAGTGGCGCTCGAAGGTCGTCGAAACCATGAAGAAAATCAGCAGCAGGAACACCACGTCGATCAATGACGTCAGGTTGATCTCGGGCTCTTCCTGATCTTCCTCGTAAATTTTCATTTAGCGGACCCGCCGCCGGGCGCCCTGCTCGATGGCCTGGATCAGCAACAGGGCCTGCTGCTCCATCTGCAGTACGTAGCCTCGAACCAGTCCGCGAAAATATCGGTAGAAGAAGTAGCTCGGAATGGCCACGGTCAAGCCGGCGGCGGTGGTGATCAGGGCTTCGGAAATACCACCGGCCAGCTCGGTCGGGTCGCCAACGCCATGGACCATGATCGCGCTGAACACCTTGATCATGCCGACCACGGTGCCCAGCAGGCCCAGCAATGGCGTGATACCGGCGATGGTCCCGAGCGTATTGAGAAAGCGCTCGAGCTCGTGCACCACGTGCCGTCCCGTGTCCTCGACAGCCTCCTTGATGACGTCCCGGGTGCGATCCCGATTGTCCAGGGCGGCGGCAAGCACGCGTCCCAGCGGCGAGGAACGACGAAGTTGTTCGATGTGCTTGGCGTCGAGTTCCTGCTGCAGCGCCCATTGCTTGACCTGTGCGGGAATGCGGCCCGGCATCACCCGTCCGCCACGCAGCGCAAGAAAGCGCTCGATAACGATAGCCACGGCGATCACCGAACAAAGAATGATCGGCACCATCAGCCAGCCGCCGGCAATTATGATTTCAAGCATTCAGTTTCCCAGGATTTGTCTTGTTGCAGGATCAAACGCGCATGATAACGGGTTTGGCAAAAATAAAACGTGTGGCACTTCAATGTCCGCGGGCCCCGGTGCCCGTGCCTGGACCAAGCCCGGTCACGGGCAGTCACGGTGCGGACGCCAGAACCGGGGATGCTGACCGGCCATCGATCGGATCGAGGGCTGGGTTCCGGGCGCCATCGTGACGGTGATGGTTCCGCAGCCGGCGGTGGTGACCAACGGGATGTCCTTGATGTTCTGGAGCACTTCGGGATGCGGCCGTCCGGTTCGATCGAAGCCGGGAACTGAAGCCAATGCCAGTCCGGGGCGAGTGTGATCCAGAAAGGCCTTGCTCGTGGCACGACGGTGGCCGCCGGCCGACAGGACCAGAACATCCAGGTTCAGGTCCGGATTCTCCACGACCAGACGAGCCTCCACCGCGCTGTCGATGCCCCCTGTCAGCAGCGCGGTGCCGCCAGGACCGCTGATGTGCAGCACGCAGGAACTGTTGGAGCCCAGATCCGGAAGGGCTTCGGAAGGATGCAGGAATTCAAATCGGTAGCTGCCGCTGTTCCAGCCCGACCCGGTCACACACTTCTGCCCCTCAATCATGCCGGGTGAATACAGGTGGTGCTCGTTCACCAGATCCTGAACGCTGCCGAGGCCGCCGGCATGGCCACGGTGGGCATGGGAAATCACGATTCGATCAATCGCCCCGGGCTGCATGTTGCCAACGAGTCCAGGCAGGATTCGTCCGAGGGCATCTCCGCCCTCCCCGTCCCCGGGACCGCTGTCGTAGAGGATCCATTCCTCGTCAGTCCGGATCAGCACGGCCAGGCCATTGCCGACATCCAGCATGTGCAGTTCAAGCGCTCCCGGACCGGGCATTTCGACCCGCGGCCAGAGCAGCGGAACAAGCAGAAAGAGCCCCAGCCAACGCGCTGGCCAGGCAGGCGGGGCCAGTAGCCAGAACGCACCCACCATCGCCAGAACCATCGCTGCCAGCCCCCCGCCGACGACAACCTGACGACCAAAATCAAACTCGTGCAGCGATCCGAGCAGACTCAATAGCAGACCAAGTCCGATTTCGGTGACCTTGATGACCCAGGCTGCAGGCAGATCAAGCAGGATCAGGCCGACACTGAGCAGCAGCGACGGCAATATCCAGAAACCCACCAGCGGTATGGCCACCAGGTTGGCCACCAGGGCCACCGGAATCACCTGCTGGAAAACGCCCACGTTCAGCGCCAGCATGCCGACGGCAATCATGAGCTGGGCTCGTATCAGCCCGGACAGCCACTCCAATCCGCCTCCCGGCGCCGATCCTGGGCGCCAGGCAAAAGCCCAGATCAAGACGGTCACGGCAGCGAACGAAAGCCAGAAGCCGGTCGCCAGCGGCGACATGGGATCGAACAGAACAACCGCTACCAGTGCCAGCAACAGGGCGTGACCGGGCAGAATCCCGCGTCGCAGGAGGAACGCGCCGCCTGCGACCAGCAGCATGATCAGCGCACGCTGGGTCGGCAAGGTAAAGCCGGCCAGCATGGCGTATGCGGCAGCGGCCAGCAGCGCCGCGGCAATGGCCAGCCTGCGCCGGTCGACCCGGGAATTCACCAACACCAGCGGCGCCAGCAACCAGCTTGCCAGGAAGCCGGCAAGTGCGGCGACCATGCCGACATGAAGGCCCGAAATGGCCAGAAGGTGAGCGGTGCCGGTCTGGCGCAACATGTCGGACAGTTCCGGGGTCATGCCGCCGCGATCGGCAATGGCAAGCGCGCGC
Organism: Wenzhouxiangella sp.; assembly: GCA_047921095.1. GTDB lineage: Bacteria > Pseudomonadota > Gammaproteobacteria > Xanthomonadales > Wenzhouxiangellaceae > Wenzhouxiangella. The sequence continues at coordinate 8,955 of JBLRWT010000015.1, forward strand.
TTGAGTGCCGCGGCATCCGGGCTGACCGTCTCCGACTGGAGCACCTCGCCCAGGTATTGACGACGACGATCGGCAGAGCCGAAAAGACCACCCGTGGTCAATTGCTTCGGCTGGCCGATGACGCTGCCCAGCGCACCGATGCGGTTGGACAACAGGTGGCGGTTGAAATCAAATCCGGATGGGGTAAGCCGGCCGTGCGGTGGCTCCAGGCGCAGGGTCATTTCCCAGCGCTGGCCGGCTTGCAGATACTCGCGTGGCCTGTACCAGCTGACCATGATCCGGCCTGGCAGGCGATTGCCGGGATCAGCGTCGGGTCTGAAAACGAAACGGGTGCTTTGGTCGCGTGGCTCCGGCAGGCCCGAGATGGTGCCGGTCAACGTGATGCGTTCACCGGCAAGCTCGGCAGGCCACTGGCGATCAAGCAGCCAGCCAGCCTGGAGCAGGAACCATGACACGCCCAATACAAACGCTGCCGCAACATGCCAGCGGCGCCAGTAAAGCAGCGTGATCGAGCAAGCCGAAACAGCCAGCACCCAGCCGGTGCCGGGAACGACGGGAGCCAGGGTGGCCAGGATGGAACCGGCAGCGAAAGCAAGCAGCAGGCGCCAGTCCATCTGCGATCAATCGAGTCGGTGGAGCAGTCCGCCGGTCATTTCCATCCGTCGGTCCATACGTCCGGCCAGTCGAACATCGTGGGTCACGAGGACAAACGAGGTCTGAAGCTCGCGATTGAGTTCCAGCATCAAGTCATAAACAGCGGCAGAATTCTTTTCATCCAGGTTGCCCGTCGGTTCGTCACCCAGCACGCAGGCCGGCCGATTGATCAGGGCACGGGCAACCGCGGCCCGCTGGCGCTCGCCCCCGGACAACTCACCGGGCTTGTGATGCAGCCGCTCGCCCAGTCCGACGCGCCCCAGCAGATCGGCCGCCGCATTCGAAGCCTGTTGCGCGCCATCGCCGCGAATCAGTAACGGCATGGCGACATTCTCCAGCGCGCTGAACTCCGGAAGCAAGTGGTGGAACTGATAGATAAAGCCCAGCGAACGATTGCGAATCCGCGCCCGACTGCGTTCATCACCGGCGGCGATGTCAGACCCCGCCACTTCCACGGTTCCAGACGTCGGCTGATCCAGGCCGCCAAGGATATGCAGCAGCGTGCTCTTGCCGACGCCGGACGCACCGAGGATGGCGACCCGTTCTCCCGGCAGAATATCGAAGTCGACGCCGCGCAGCACACGAAGTTCTGTCTCGCCCTGGACGAAGGTCTTGGTCAGGCCGCGACAGCGAATCACTGGTGTCTCACTCATAGCGCAACGCCTCCACCGGGTCGGTTCTCGATGCCCGCCAGGCCGGGTAAATCGTTGAAATCAGCGACAGCACCAGGGCCAGACCGGCAAAGCGGAAGATATCGCTCGCGCGCAGCTCCGATGGCAGGTCGGAGATGTAATAGACCTCGGCAGACAGGAACTCGACACTGAGCAGCCGCTCGACTGCGCCAACCACCGACTCCACGTTCAGCGCCAGGATGATGCCCAGCACGACGCCGAGCAAGGTGCCGATGATGCCGATCAGCGACCCCTGGACCATGAAGACTCCCATGATCCGGCGCGGCCCCATGCCCATGGTCTTGAGTATGGCGATATCCGACTGCTTGTCGGTCATCACCATGACCAGGGTCGAGATGATATTGAATGCCGCCACCGCGATGATCAGTGACAGGATGATGAACATCACCGTCTTCTCTGTCTGGACCGCGCGGAAGAAGTTGGCATGCTGCTGGGTCCAGTCGCGTACACGGTAGAATCCGGGCAGATCGACACTGAGTTCCTGGGCGATCCAGCGGGCCCGCATCATATCATCGAGCTTCAGGCGGATGCCACTGATGTTCTGGTCAAGCCGGAACAGGCGCTGGGCATCCTGGAGATGGATCACAGCCAGCGCCGTATCGTACTCATGCACCCCCGCCTCGAACACGCCGGCGACGGTGAAGCGACGCACTTGGGGCATCACGCCGGCTGGCGTCGCCCGAATCTCGGGGGCAAAGATGGTCACCGAATCACCCGGGCCCACGCCAAGGCGAGTCGCCAGGCCAATACCCAGCATCACTTGCCAACCACCAGCCTGCAGATCATCCAGGCTGCCGGCAATGATCATGTCATGGAGATCGGAAACCTGGGGCTCGGACCCCGGATCGATGCCGCGAACCAGCGCACCGGCCGTATTGCGGGCACGAAGCATGGTTTCCTGTTCGACATAGGGTGCCGCACCGAGTACATTCGGATGGGCTCGCGCGTCCAGAACGATCTCCTCCCAGCCGGGAAACTGACCGTCGTATCCCTGGATGGTGGCGTGCGAAATCATGCCAAGAATGCGCTCTCGCAGTTCCCGCTCGAACCCGTTCATGACGCTCAACACCGTGATCAGGGTCATCACGCCCAGCGCAATGCCCGCCATGGAAATCAGCGAGATAAAGGAAATGAAATGATTCCGGCGCTTCGCGCGCAGGTATCTGAGACCGACAAACAGGGTCAGTGGCTGATACATAGGGTCGATTCAGTTCTCGTAAGCGTTCGGTGTTGTGCCGCGGAGTCTTTCCAGCACCTGACCCAGCTCTTCCGGCAAGGGCGAGCTGAAAATCCGGTCCTCCGGCCATGGCAGACGCAGATAGTGGGAGTGCAAGAACAACCGCTGCAGTGACCCATTAGACGATCCTTGCGACAAACGTTCACTCGCCGCCGGCACATTGTACAACTCGTCACCTGCGACAGGGTAGCCGATACTGGCGGCATGGGCGCGAATCTGGTGGGTACGGCCAGTTTCAATCGCCACTTCGACGAAAGTGAAGTCCCTCAGGCGCTCCAGCACCCGAAAGGTCGAGCGCGCCGACTGACCATCGTCGGAAACGATGATCCGGCGCTGGCCGCTGCCGTCCCGAATTTTCTTCAATGGCGCATCCACTGGCACCCGATCCTCCGGCAAGACACCATGGAGCAGCGCCAGGTAGCGCTTTTCAACCGACCGGTCGACAAACGCTTTCTGCAAGCTGATGAGCGCCTGATGGTGGCAGGCGATCACCAGCAGCCCGCTGGTCGGCCGGTCCAGGCGGTGAACCGGGCGCCAGTTCGAATTGATCTCGCCGATCGCGTCCATCAGACCGTAGCTCAGCCCGGTTCCGCCGTGCATCGCCAGACCGGGCGGCTTGTCCAGAACGACAAAATCAGGGTTCTGCTCGATGATGCTCGAGCGCACAGCGGCAACCAGACCCGCCGGCATGCGCACTTGCGAAGGCTCGTCCAGCCTGACCGGCGGTACCCGGACCACATCACCAGCCTTGAGCTTCTGCATCGGCTTCGCGCGCGAACTGTTGACCCGAACCTGGCCTGTACGAACCAGCCGGTAGACCAGGCTGCGCGGTACCTGGCCGAGAATACTCATCAGGAAGTTGTCCAGGCGCTGGCCGGCCCGATCCGAATCGACGGTAACCTGGCGCACCTTCAGGCTCTCGCCGCTACTCACGGCCGCGCCACTGCCAGGATTGAATGATTCTGAGTTAACACCGGGAACATAATAGGTGATAAAATATGTCGGTTAGGGAAAAGCGAATGTCTGGCGGCACTGGCAGAGGAAGGAAAATCCTGCCACGGCTCAAGAAATCCGACCTTGCAAGGTCGATGATTTTGCCACAGAACATGGCGCCAAACGCAATCACTCTTTTCCCTGATGAATGCCTGACCGCCCAGATGCGGCTCGCCCGGTTCTGGACATTACAGCGAATACGACTTGGACTGCCGCAGACGCGACAGTCTGGATGACACGAAAAATAACGCGCTCCCGGTACGCGATTCACCGAGCCGGGATAGATGCCATCAGCTCACCGTGATGCGGTTTTTATCGTCTCGGTGAATGAAAAACAAGCAGTCGCCGTCTCCCGGGAGTAAAACCCGCGATTCCGGCAGCAAGGTGATCGCCGCAAACGGCGGCTGGATCACCGGGTTTTTCATTATCGGAGCCTGAATTTCGGCTCCGCACAAGCCGCCGGCATCCATGCCAGGCCCTTCAGTGTGGCCGGGGCGCCGGAGGAAACACACAATGAAACGCATGTTGATCAACGCAACTCAGCCAGAAGAGGTGCGTGTAGCCATCGCCGATGGCCAGTTCCTGCTTGACCTGGACATCGAAGTCCCTGCCCAGGAGCAGAAAAAATCCAATATCTACAAGGGTCGCATCACACGGGTTGAACCCAGCCTGGATGCCTGTTTCGTCGAATTCGGTTCCGAGCGACATGGCTTTCTGTCTTTGAAGGAAATCAGTCGCGAGTATTTCACCGAAGAAGGCAAGAAGCAGCTTGATTCGGGGAACCGGGTCGAGATCAAGGACGCGGTCAAGGCCGGCCAGGAAGTCATCATCCAGGTCGACAAGGAAGAACGCGGCACCAAGGGCGCGGCGCTGACGACTTACATCAGCCTGGCCGGCCGCTACCTGGTACTGATGCCGAACAACCCGCGCGCCGGTGGCGTATCGCGCCAGATTTCGCGCGACGACCGCAAGGATCTGCTCGATACCCTCAAGAAGATCGAAGTGCCCGACGGCATGGGATTGATCGTCCGCACCGCCGGGGTGGAGCGGGAGCAGGAAGAACTGCAGTGGGATCTCGACTACCTGCTCCAGCTCTGGACTGCCATCAACACCGCTGCCCAGACTCGGTCCGCCCCCTTCCTGATCTACCAGGAAAGCAACCTGATCATTCGCGCGCTGCGCGACTATCTGCGCGAGGATATCGGCGAAATCCTGATCGATGACGACAAGGTTTTCGAGGACGCACGCGAGTTCATGCAGCAGGTCATGCCCCACAACCTGCGCAAGCTCAAGGCCTACCAAGACCCGATCCCGCTGTTTTCCCGCTACCAGATCGAAAGCCAGATCGAGTCGGCCTTCGCACGCGAGGTTCGCTTGCCATCCGGCGGCGCTGTGGTCATCGACCATACCGAGGCCCTGCTGTCGATCGATATCAACTCCGCCCGATCCACCAAGGGTGCCGATATCGAGGAAACCGCGCTTCAGACCAACCTCGAATCCGCCGACGAGATCGCCCGCCAGCTTCGGATTCGCGACCTGGGCGGACTGATCGTCATCGACTTTATCGACATGATGAGCAAGGATGCGCAGCGCCAGGTCGAAAATCGCCTGCGTGATGCCATGCGGATGGACAAGGCCCGCGTTCAGATTGGACGCATTTCGCGATTTGGCCTGCTCGAAATGTCGCGCCAGCGTTTGCGGCCCTCCCTGGGCGAGTCCAGTTACATCACTTGCCCGCGCTGCGAAGGCCACGGCTCGATTCGTTCCATCGAATCACTGGCGTTGTCGATCCTGCGCCTGGCTGAAGAAGAGGCCATGAAAGATCACACCTCGAGAGTGATCGTTCAGGCGCCCATCGCCGTCGCCAACTTCCTGCTCAACGAGAAGCGGACATCGATGGCCGAAATCCAGGAGCGCAACAAGCTGCCGGTCACAGTGGTCGCCAACAGCAACCTCGAAACGCCGCGCTTCGAAGTCCAGCGGCTGCGCAGCTCTGAAGCGGTCGATGAGCCCAGCTATGCACTGGGCCTGAGCATGGACAGCAATGACGGCCAGACCGGCTACTTGCGCGACGACGCGCAACAGGCACCCCCGAAGCCGCCCGCCCAGGCCGCGGTCAGCGGTGTCCGCCCGGCCAACCCCGCGCCGGTCCGTCAGGCTCTTTCATTTCTGGACCGGGTTGCTGCTTTCTTCCAGAAACTGTTCACGCAGGACACTGAAGCGAAGAAACGAAAAGAGCGCGAGAAAGCCCAGACCAAGAAAGGTCAGTTCTCACGGGATCACCATCGCAAGCGGACCGAGGACGGTACAGCCACTCCTCCGAAGGATGTGACACCACAAAGCCGACCTGCCCGCAAGAAAAAGAAAAAGCGCGGCAAGTCGAAAGCAGATGCCAGCCGTGGTCGGGACGCCAGTGGTCGTGATACCAGTCGCGAGGCTCGCCAGGACGGTGCGCAGGATGCACCACCCCAGCAGCCAGTTGGCGCCAGCGCCCCCCAGGAGGGCGCCACGGCCGCTCATCCTTCACAGGACGAGGACAACAAACCACGGAAGAAGCGTCGTCGTCGCGGTGGCAAGAAGCGCCGTGGCAATCGCGGCGAAAACAGGCAGCAGGGCGACAGCAGCAATGAGCAGGCAGCGCCCGGGCAAGGTAATGAGCAGCATGCCGCACAGGACGAATCAAGACCCGCGCCGAGACGTGAGGCCCGCCCTGACAGTCCTGCAACAGGAACCGACTCTGAATCAAGGACCGCCGCACCATCTGCCCCCAAAGGGGAGACGGTATCGCAGCAGCAACCGGAAACTGTGCGTGAGCCGAAATCGGAGCCGAAATCCGACAGAAAGCCGGAACCTGCTCCTGAACCCAGGTCAGAACCGAAGTCTGAGACCAAGCCAGAGCCGAAGCCCGAGACCAGGTCAGAACCGAAGCCCGACCCAAGGCCAGAGCCCAAGGCTGAGACAAGGCCGGAGCCAAAGCCTGAACCCCGACCAGAACCGAAGCCAGAGTCCAAGCCGGAACAAAAGCCGAAGTCTGATC
>JBLRWT010000016.1:0-14763 GCA_047921095.1 Wenzhouxiangella sp.
AGTCGAGGTGTTTCATGCTATCGACAGTTCTTTGGTTGGGCGCACCGACACGGACACATTGGCATCAACCTGATGGTCGATATCGACAGCCCGCGGCGTTCCCACAGACTGCCTGGCGTGCTGTCAGGTGCCCAGGTCAGGACGCTGCTTGCCCAGCCTGATGTGAGTCATCCTTTGGGGCTGCGCGACCGGGCCATTCTGGAGACGTTGTACGCCTCGGGTATCCGGGTCAGTGAGCTGACAAACATGACCTTGTCGGCCGTCAACCTGTCCCGCGGCGTTGTTCGAGTCCTTGGGAAAGGCGGTCGGGAGCGTCTGGTTCCGCTGGGGGAGGTCGCCATAGAAGCATTGACGGAATGGGTCAAGAACGGGCGGAGCCGCTTGTGCCCGAAGGGGGATGAGGTATTTGTCTCGCGCAGTGGCCGGGCGCTCACGCGAGCTGCGGTCTGGCAGCGGATCCGACTCTACGCGGTCGGCGCCGGTATCACCGAACGCGTTTATCCTCACCTGTTGCGCCATTCCTTCGCCACTCATTTGCTTGATCATGGCGCTGATTTGCGAGTCGTGCAGATGCTGCTGGGGCATGTGGACCTCGGGACGACACAGATTTACACGCATGTTTCCAGGGCCCGGCTGCGCGAGCTGTACACGAGTCACCATCCGCGCGGGTGAGCGGTGATGAAACTTGTCGACAGCGGTGCGTTCCAAGCTCGTACCGCACAGCCTATACTTGGTCGATTAGCCGGCAATGCCATTTTTCTACTTTGATAGTTTCCTGATAACAAGGAGTTTTTTGATGAAACCGCTTTTTCGCTCGATCTCACTGATGCTGGGCGCAACTGCCCTGATGCTTGCTTCCACGGTCGTTTGGGCTTCAGATTTCGACGCCATCGAGAAGCGGCTTGCTGAGCTTGTGCCCGATGTGAGTCAGATCGTGATTGCCGAGACGCCTTTGCCGGGCATCGTGCAGGTCCGCATTGGCGGCGACATCCTCTACATGAGCGAAGACGGCCGATTCCTGTTGCAGGGCCGGGTGATCGACCTGGAGACTCAGACCGATCTGACCGACGCCGCCATGTCGGTTTTGCGCAGAGAGCAACTGGCGGGGCTGGATAGCAGCGATTTTGTCAGCTTCGGCAATGGCGACGCCGCATTTGATGTCCTTGTTTTTACCGATCCGGATTGCGGCTACTGCCGACGTCTGCATGAACAGATGGACGAATACGAAGCCGCAGGCATTCGGGTGAACTACGTGGCCTTCCCGCGTGCCGGTGTGGGTTCGCAAACCTATACCAAGATGGTTTCGGTCTGGTGTGCGGACGACCGTCAGGCTGCCATGGATGTTGCCAAGGGGGGCGGAACGCCGCCACCGGCAACTTGCGATAACCCGGTCCAGGCGCAATACGAGCTTGGCAAGTCGCTGGGTGTAACCGGGACCCCGTCGATCATGACTTTCAGCGGCGACATCATTCCCGGCTATGTTCCGCCGGCCCAGTTGCGGGAACGCCTGGTCATGCTGTCAAATAATCAAGGGCAGTGAAAAAAGCCGGTTTCCGGCAGCCGCGGCTTCGCCGCAGGCTGTCGGCACGCCGCCTGGATCAAGCGTGTCCGGGCCGGTCAGGTCGCCTATAATTGCGCCCCTGATTCAGGATTGATCCAAAGGCGCAAAATCATGTTTCTTCTTGGGAAACGGTCTTTGCCGGTATTCCGGCTGCACCAGCTTGCTGAAGATATTGCGCGAATCGATGGCCTCAGGCTATCGGTCCAGGCGCATGACCTGATCCTGCTCGACAGCAAGCGCGCGCCCACCGAAAAGGAACTTGCACGACTCCAGGCACTGCTTCATGCGCGCCCATGGCAGCAGTCCGAAGGTGGGCCGCAACACCGGCTCGTCTTGCCGCGGCCGGGTTCGCGCACCCCCTGGGCCACGAAGGCATCAGACATCATTGGCCGCTGTGGTCTGACGGACTTCGCCCGGGTCGAGCGGGCCACCCTGATGACCTTCAGTCCGTTGCCGACCAGCGATTTTTCCAGGCAGTCCCTTGATCAGTTGTACGACCGCATGACCCAGGTGATCTTGCCGGTCGATGCCGACTTGAGCCGATGGTTCGAGGATCACCCACCGGCACCATTGGGCATCATCGAGCTTGGTGATGATGCTATCGCCCGGCTGGGCAAGGTCAATCGTGAGCTCGGCCTGGCCCTGAGCGAAGGCGAAATCGAGTACCTCGTCGATGCTTATGCCGGCATGGACCGCGACCCGACCGATGCCGAACTGATGATGTTCGCCCAGGCCAATTCGGAACATTGTCGCCACAAGATCTTCAACGCCAGTTGGGATGTCGACGGCCAGCCGCGCGAACATTCTCTTTTCAAGCTCATTCGCTTGACCCACGCCGCCACGCCGCAAGGCACGCTGGTGGCCTACGATGACAATGCCGCGGTGATGGAAGGCTTCAACGGCAGTTTTCTTGTCGCCTCGGCCGATGATCCATCCTACCGCCTGGAAGCCGGTGGCATTCATATTCAGATCAAGGTCGAAACCCACAACCATCCGACCGCCATTTCTCCGAACCCGGGTGCGGCCACCGGCGCAGGCGGCGAGATTCGTGATGAGAGCGCAACCGGACGAGGCGCCCGGCCGGTTGCCGCGCTGACCGGGTTCTCGGTTTCCGACCTGCGGATTCCCGGCCATGTTCAGCCCTGGGAGACGGCGCCGGTGTCTCCTTCACGTCTGGCCAGTGCTTCGCGCATCATGCTGGAAGGCCCGATCGGGGCGGCGCGCTACAACAACGAGTTTGGCCGCCCGGCCCTGTTGGGGTATTTCCGCAGTTTCAGTGCCCGAATTGACGATCAGCTGTGGGGCTATCACAAGCCGATCATGATCGCCGGCGGCAGCGGCATGATTGCCGAGGGCCAGACCCACAAGTTGCCTCTGAAGGATGGCGATCGGGTGATCGTGCTGGGCGGGCCGGCGATGCTGATCGGTCTGGGCGGCGGGGCCGCTTCCTCGATGACGTCGGGTCAGTCGGATGAGGATCTTGATTACGCCTCGGTTCAACGTGGCAATCCGGAAATGCAGCGACGGTGCCAGGAGGTGATCGACCGCTGCTGGATGCAGGGTGCCAACAATCCGATCAAATCGATTCATGATGTCGGCGCCGGCGGTCTGTCCAATGCCATCCCCGAGCTGCTGCATGATGGCGGTGTTGGTGGCGTACTGAACCTGCGGGCCATTCCGAGTGCTGATTCGGGTCTGTCGCCGATGGCCATCTGGTGCAATGAGTCGCAGGAGCGCTACGTGCTGGCGATTGCGCCTCGAGACCTGGAGCGTTTCGCGCGGCTGTGCGAGCGCGAGCGCTGCCCCTGGGCCGACCTCGGGCCGGCCACGGCTGAAGGTCGATTGCGGCTGGACGATCCGCTCAGCGGTCAGCCGGTGGTGGACATGGATTTACAAACGCTGCTGGGAAGGCCACCGAGCATGCATCGCCAGGCGCGCACGCATGCCGTGGCCGTGCCGGCCGACACGTTTGCCGACATCGATCTTGACAGCGCCATCGACCGCGTTCTGGCTCTGCCGAGCGTCGGCAGCAAACAGTTTTTGATCACGATCGGCGATCGCAGCGTTGGCGGCCTGTCGGTCCGTGATCAGATGGTCGGACCCTACCAGGTGCCCGTGGCCGATTGTGCGATCACGCTCAGTGATTATGAACACGATGCCGGTACGGCCATGGCGATGGGTGAGCGCACGCCGCTGGCCATTCACGATCCGGCCGCCGCTGCGCGGATGTCGGTAGCAGAAGTGCTGACCAACCTGGCCGGCACGGAAGTCAGTGGCCTGGACCGGATCAAGCTGTCAGCCAACTGGATGGCCGCGGCCGGCGCCAAGGGCCAGGATGCGGCTTTGCGCCAGGCGGTCGAGGCGGTGAGCGAATTCTGTCAGGCGCTTGACCTGGCCATCCCTGTTGGCAAGGATTCGTTGTCCATGCAGACGGTCTGGAATGATGGCGAGTGTGAGCAACGCATGATTGCACCCGTCTCCCTGATCGTCTCGGGCTTTGCGCCGGTGGCGGATGTGCGGCGGCATGTCACCCCGGCGCTGCGCACCGATGCCGGCGAAACGGTCTTGCTGCTGGTCCACGCCGGAGCTTGCCGACTGGGTCAGTCCGCCCTGGCCCAGGTCTTCGAGCGTGATTTGGGGGCGGTGCCAGACGTGGACGACCCGGCCTGGCTCAAGGCCTTGTTCCTGACCACCCAGGCACTGCTGCGCGACGACCGGGTGCTCGCCTGTCATGACCGCTCCGATGGCGGCTTGCTGGTCACCGTGCTGGAAATGGCGCTGGCGGGTCACTGTGGCGTGTCGCTGAACCTGGACAAGTCAGGCGACACAACGCTTCAGGCTCTGTTCAACGAAGAACCGGGATTGGTGCTTCAGGTCCGGGCCGAAGACGTGGACGAACTCCGCCTCGCGTTTGTCAGTGCGCATTCAGCCTTGCGTGTGGACCCTGTCGGCCATCCCCGACAGTCCGACTCACTGGTCATCAACCTGGCCGACGGCAACCGTCTGGAACGTCCGATGGCTGATCTTGGCACTGCCTGGGCGCAAACCAGCTACCGGATGCAGCGACTGCGCGACAACCCCGAATGCGCCGACGAAGAAGCGGCCGTGCTTGCCGACTGGACACGACCCGGACTGGCGCCACACCTGACGTTCGATCCTTCGGACGTGCCCGTGTTCAACCGCGGGGCACCACCGCGGGTCGCCATCCTGCGCGAGCAGGGTGTCAATGGTCAGCGCGAGATGGCACGTGCTTTCATGGCGGCTGGATTCGAGGCAGTCGATGTCCACATGAGCGACCTGGAGTCCGGTCGGGTGACCCTGGACAATTTCCATGGCCTGGCCGCCTGTGGCGGGTTCTCCTTTGGCGATGTGCTCGGTGCCGGTCAGGGTTGGGCGCGATCGATCCTGTTCAACGAGCGACTGGCCGAGCAGTTTCAAGTCTTTTTTCATGACCCCGGCCGCTTCGCACTCGGCGTGTGCAACGGTTGTCAGATGATGGCATCGTTGCAATCGATCATTCCCGGCACCCAGTCGTGGCCGGTTTTCACCCACAATCGGTCACGCCAGTTCGAGGCGCGCCTGAACCTGGTGCAGATCGAACCGTCGCCGTCGATCCTGTTGACCGGCATGGTTGGTTCACGCCTGCCGGTGGTGACTGCTCATGGTGAGGGCCGCGCGGTCTTCGAGTCTGGGCAGGTTGCCCATAAGGCCGTCGCGATTCGTTATGTCGATGCCACTGGCGGCCCGGCCCAGCGTTATCCCGACAATCCCAACGGCTCGCCCGATGGCATTACCGGCTTGTGTAACAGCGATGGCCGTGTGACCATTCTCATGCCGCACCCGGAGCGATTGCTGCGCACGGTCAACTTTTCGTGGGCGCCGGCCGACTGGCCTGAGCAGTCCCCCTGGATGAGGCTATTTTTCAACGCACGGCGCTGGCTCGCATGATGAAGGCAGGCCGGCAAGACGAGGGTAGGCATGGAAAAACAACAGCCTGACGAGCCCGGGCGGGAGAAGGTCGACGCAGAGAAGGTCGAGGTCGACAAGGCCGACGTAGATCAGTCCGACCCCGAAAAGGGCAACCCGATCAAGGAAATGTTTCTGCTGGCAGCACTGTATCTGCCGCTGGGATTTTTTCTCTGGTTCTTTGCCGCCGATCTGCTGATGGTCCCGACCCGCCTCCTGTCCGAGGCGCTGTTGGTTGGCTTCTTTCCCGATATTTTCCGGCACATTTTCCAGGACGGTTTCGTCTTCGAATTGCAGGCCCATATGGAAGTGCGCAATCCTGAGACCGGGCAGATGATGCCGCTGACCTGGGCCGTCAATCCCATGATCTATGCCTGGGGCATGGCGCTGTTGTTCGGCCTGATCATGGCGACCCCGTTGACGGTGAAGCGTCGGTTGCTGCAAATGCTGATCGGTTTCGTGGTGATTACCCTGGTGACCACCTGGGGAGTTTTCTGGGAATCGTGGCGGGATCTGGCGTTTCTGTTCGGGCCCGAGGTGGGCGCCCTGGTTGATGCCACTGCGCTGACGCCAACGATGATCGCTTTGTTCTACCAGCTCGGCTATTTGATGTTTCCGGCGGTCATACCCATGGCGACCTGGATTCTCATGAACCGGGACTTTATCGAGCGTGAAGTGGTGCGCCATCGCCGGGTGAACTGAACCGGCCCGTCAGCTGTCTGTTTATCGTACGGTGGGGTACACCACTACGCGGCTGCCGTCATGAATCGCTGTGATCAATCGCCGTTATAATCGCGAGGCTTATGGAAACCCAATCAATCACTGCCGACGATTCCGGACTGCTGCCAAGCATCGGCGAGCACCTGGAAGACCAGGCCGCTGAACTGTGCCGCCTCATGGTGGAGCAGGGCCGGCTGCGCCAGGAAGACCTCAACCGGGCCCGCGCCTACCGCGAGCAGCACGGCGGTAACCTGCTGACCCTGCTGGTTCGGCTTGGGCTGGTCTCCGAGCGCGACCTGGCCAGGGCGCAGTCCGAACTGCTCGATATCGAGTTGATCAGCGACAAGGAATATCCCGAAGACGGGCCGGAATGCGAAGATATCTCGGTCCGCTACATGAAACAGCAACACCTGGTGCCGATCCGGATCTCGGAGACGGAGATCGAAGTGGTCATGGTCAACCCTCACGATCAGTTCGCACTCAAGGCCATCAATATGGCTACCGGTCTGAACGTCGTGCCCAAGGTGGGTGTGACCTCCGAAATCGATAACACCATCGAGCGCTACTTCGGTGGTGGCCGCAGTGCCATGGGTCAGATCGCCGAAACGCTGGGTTCTGATGGCGAGGGCGAGGACGAGGAAGACGTCGAGCACCTTCGTGACCTGGCTTCCGAGGCGCCGGTGATTCGCCTGGTCAACCTGTTGCTGCAGCGCGCCGTCGAATCGCGCGCTTCCGATATCCACATCGAACCGTTCGAGAACCGGCTCAAGGTCCGTTACCGGATCGACGGCGTGCTGCAGGAAGTCGAGGCGCCACCTTCACGCTCGACCGCGGCGGTGATTTCGCGGGTCAAGATCATGGCCAAGCTCAATATCGCCGAGCGCCGGCTGCCGCAGGATGGCCGCATCATGCACCGGGTTGGCGGCAAGGAACTCGACCTGCGTGTATCCACAGTGCCCACCGCGCATGGTGAAAGCGTGGTCATGCGTATTCTCGACCGCGAAGCCGTCGTGCTCGATTTTTCCAGTCTCGGTTTTGCCGAGGATTCGCGCAAAATCTTCATCAAGGCCCTGGAAATGCCGCACGGCATCATCCTGGTTACCGGCCCGACCGGTTCGGGCAAGACCACCACCCTCTATACCGCGCTCAGTCAGCTCAACACGGCCGAGCGCAAGATCATCACGGTCGAAGACCCGATCGAATACCAGATCGAAGGAATCAACCAGATCCAGGCCAAGGCCTCGATCGGGCTTGATTTTGCCGGCGCATTGCGATCGATCGTCCGCCAGGATCCCGACGTCATCATGATCGGGGAAATGCGTGACCTGGAAACCGCGCGCATCGCCATCCAGTCCGCGCTGACCGGTCACCTGGTGCTCTCGACCCTGCATACCAACGATGCGGCCGGCGGCATTACCCGAATGCTCGACATGGGCGTTGAAGATTACCTGCTGACCTCAACGGTCAACGCGATGATGGCCCAGCGCCTGGTCCGGCGCCTGGACCCGCTGACACGCAAGCCCTATCCGGTGTTGCCGGAAATGGTCCATGAACTGGGCCTGGACAAGTTCACCGATGCCGATCCGATCGAGCTTTACCATCCCGGCACTTCCGAGATTTGCCCCACCGGCTATCGTGGTCGGACCGGTATTCACGAGATTCTGCTGTTGTCCGACGAGATCCGCCGCATGGTGATGAAACACAAGACATCGGGCGAAATCGAACGACAGGCACGCGATGAAGGCATGCGCACCATGTACGAAGACGGCTTGATCAAGGCCCTTCAGGGTGAGACTTCGGCCGAAGAGGTGCTGCGTGTGACCCAGGATGCGTAGCAGCGAGGACGACCATGCCGCTGTTTGAATACAAGGCAGTCGCGCCCGGCGGTGAAACCCTGACAGGGGAAATGGACGCGCCTTCCTCGGAGCTGGTCATCGCTCGCTTGCAGGAGGCCGGCAACATTCCGGTCTCTGCCAGGGAAGTGGGCGCGGGTTTCCGGCTCGAAACGCTGTTTCGCGGACGGCGGGGTCTGTCGCAGCGCGAGATTGGCGACATGACTCAGCAATTGTCCACCTTGCTTGGCGCCGGCCTGCCACTGGATCGCTCACTGGGAATCCTTTCCGACCTGTCGGAAAACGAACGGGTCAAGGACCTGGTCGACAAGGTCAGAAATCACGTTCGGGAAGGGGGTTCGCTGTCGGAAGGGCTGGAGGCGCGCCATGGTGTGTTCTCGCGCTTCTACATCAACATGGTGCGTGCCGGCGAAATCGGTGGTTCGCTGGACCAGACGCTGGCCCGCATGGCCGAGTACCTGGAGCGGGCCAAGGAGTTGAAGGATGGCGTGGTCTCGGCACTGATCTATCCGGCCCTGCTGGTGGTGCTGGCCGTCGCCTCGCTGATCCTGTTGATGGTCTATGTCATCCCGCAGTTCACGCCCATGTTCGAGGATTTCGGCGGCGACCTGCCGATGTTGACGCGAATTGTGGTCGGGGCCGGCGATGTGCTGCAGAATTTCTGGTGGGGTCTGATCGGAATTACCGTGGTGATCGTTCTGTGGTTTCGCACCCAACTGGCCAGGCCGGCCTCGCGGCGTGTGTGGGATGCCCGTTTTCTGCGCATGAAATGGGTCGGCGACATCATCGCCAAAATCGAAACGGCGCGCCTGAGTCGCACGACCGGCACCCTGCTGGTCAATGGCGTTCCGCTGCTGTCGGCACTTTCCATCGCCAAGAATGTCATGAGTAATACAGTATTGGCTGATGATGTGGCCGATGCGGCCAAACAGGTCAAGACCGGCACGCCGTTGGCGCGCGCGCTGGCCAGCAATGGAAATTTTCCCCGCCTGGCCCTGCAAATGGTCAATGTGGGTGAGGAAACCGGCAAGCTTGACGACATGCTGCTCAAGGTTGCCGACACTTACGACCGCGAGGTGAGGATCACGATTGATCGCCTGATGGCCTTGCTGGTCCCGGTCCTGACCCTGGGACTGGCGTTTCTGATCGGCACGATCGTGATGTCAGTGCTGATGGCGATTCTGAGCATCAATGAACTGGTTGCTTGATAACTGAATGCTTCTTTCGAAGAGGCATGGGATGGAGAAAGTAGAGATGAAAATGGTGAAATCCGCACAAGGCTTCTCGCTGATTGAATTGCTGGTGGTGCTTGTGATCCTGGGTCTGATTGCCGGCCTGGTTGTGCCCAATATCATGCAGCGCGGCGAAGACGCCAAGGCGCGGGCGGCCAAGGCCGAGATTCAGCGTCTGGCGATGGCGGTTGACGAGTTCTACCTGGACTCAGGCCGTCCGCCACGGGAATTGCGTGAACTGGTCGACCGACCGGCCAACGCCAGTAACTGGAACGGACCGTATGTCAATCAATCCAATCTGAACGATCCCTGGGGCTATCCCTATGTCTATCGGTATCCCGGTCAGCATCGGACCTATGACATCTTTTCCAATGGCGCCGATGGTTCGCCGGGTGGCGAAGGGGTCAACCGCCCCGTGACCAACTGGGATTGAATCGCGGTTTCGCATGATCCGGCTATCGCGCCAAGGCAAAAACTTGCCAACGACCTGCATCGCAGCGGCGCATGGGAAGTTCAGCCGGAAACTCAGCCAGAAATTTCATCGGCAAGGCGGTTTCAGCCTGATCGAGTTGATGGTGGTCATGGTGCTGGTCGTCTTGTTGATGGCGGTGGTCGGCATCTCGGTCAGTCGCTCGGTTTCGGGTGCCGAGATTCGCAATGCGGCCACCGAGTTGACTGCCGGGCTTCGTCACACGCGTGGCCAGGCCATCATCAGGCGCGAACAGCAAGTCTTCATGGTCGATGCCAATGCCCGAACCTGGCAGGCGGCTGGTGGTGATCCGGTCCAGTTGCCGGAAGGTCTCGACATCACGATCAATACGGCCCGATCCGAGTTGACCGGGGAAAGAGCGGCCGGAATCCGGTTCTACCCCGATGGCGCCTCGACCGGCGGCAGCGTCGTGTTGAGCATCGATCAGCGTGAATGGCACATCACCGTGGGCTGGCTCACCGGTGAGATATCGATTGATCGGGATCGGCAGCCATGACACGGCCTGCCTTGCATCGCCGTGCGGGCTTCGCCCGGCGGCCCGCTGGCGGCTTTACCCTGATTGAAGTCATGGCGGCATTCGCCGTCTTTGCCCTGCTGTTCGGTGTCATTCTGCAGGTGCTTTCAACCTCGATGAGCAACACGCGCCGGGCCGGCGATTTCACCCAGGCGGCGTTGTGGGCCCAATCCAGGCTCGACGTCGCCGGGCTGGAGCAAATGCTGGAGCCCGGTCGTACCTCCGGCCGCTTCGATGACCGCTATTCCTGGACCATGGAAGTTGAAGAAACGATGGTTTTCGACGAGCGTGGACTCGATGTTTTCGATCTGCCGGTCGCGCTGTATACCGTGACTTTGACGGTCAACTGGGGCGAAGGCGATCGTCGGGAGGCGGTCTTTCGGACCCTGCGCAGCGTCGATGTGCACTGGGAAGAGCGTCAGCGGGCGGGCCTGCAATGAGATCGACTGCCATCATGACCCGCCACCGGGGCTTCACCCTGATTGAAGTGCTGCTGGCCATTACCCTGGTGGGGATGATCATGGCCCTGGCCTACGGCGGCCTCCGTGCCAGCGTCCGGGCGACTGCCTCGGGCGAAGCGTTGATCGAGGAGACCAATCGCCTGCGCATCACCCACCAATTCGTCCGGCGTCAGCTCAGCCTGGCCCAGGCGCTGATTATCGAAGAGGCGGACGAAGACGGTGTCCAGGTACGATTCCTGGGGGATCGCGATCGCGTCCGTTTCGTCGCGCCCATGCCCGGCTACCTGAGCTTCGGCGGACCCTACGTGCAGCAATTGAGCCTGGAACGGGGCTCCAACGGCATGGAGCTGGTGTATTACTACGCCATGCTCAATGGCTACGAACCCGGCGAAATCGAGCTGTCCGAGGGCCTCGTCCTGATGGACGGCCTGCGCAGCGGCTCGTTCATCTTTCTCGATATGGACGAGGAGGACCAGTCAACATTCTGGGCCGATTTCTGGGAAGATGTCGACCGGGTGCCGCTGGCCGTGGCGCTCGAGATGGACATGGACCGTGTCAATGGCCTGACCTGGCCTGACATGGTCGCGCCGGTGATGATGGACTCGGCGTCCCGGGCGCCCCAGCGACGAGAGATCCGGCGCGCCTCCGACCTGCTCGTGCCGCAAAGCCGCGGCCGGGACCGACGCTGATGGGTCGTTTTCACCAGCGCGGCGTTGCCCTGATCATTGTGCTCTGGGTGCTGGTCCTGTTGACCATTGTTGTCGGCGTGTACGCCGTTCTGGCACGGACGGAGACTCTACAGGCCCGGTTCCTGTTTGATGTCACCGAGGCCCGATATGCCGCCGAGGCCGGTCTGCATCGGGCCGTGTTCGAAATGCGAAATCCCGACATTGAAACCCGGTGGGTTGCCGATGGTCGTGCTCATTTTGTCGAATTCGGTGATGCCGTGCTGGAAATACGCGTTCGGAACGAGTCCGGTAAAATCGACCTCAATCGCGCCGGGCCGGAACTTTTGACCGAATTGTTCCTCTCACGCGGTGTCGATGAAATGCAGGCCATGCAACTGGCCGACACGATCGAAGACTGGCGTGACGATGATGACTTGCCCCGCCTCTACGGCGCCGAGATCGATGATTACCTTGCCGCAGGCTATCCTTACGGGCCTGCCAATCAGGACTTCCAGTCCATTGACGAGTTGCAGCAGGTCATGGGCATGACCTGGGAGTTGTTTCAGCAGTTGGAAGATTTGCTCACCGTGCACGGTCGCGGCAGCCAGGTCAATCCGGCATTCGCCTCGGCGGAGGCCCTGGCGCTGCTGCCGGACATGGATTATGAAAGCGCCCGTGCATTTGTTGAGGAACGTGAAATGCATCATCCGTCCGATCAGACTGCGCTGATCATGCCGAATGGACAGGTCGTGAGCTTGCAAGGCGGCGGGGGTACCTTTAGCATTCGCTCGCGAGCCACGCTGGACAACGGTGCCTGGAGCCAGCTCGAGGCCACGGTCAATCTCGGAACAGACACCCGCGGACGCCCATTTCGGGTGCTGCGCTGGCGCGAAAATGTTGAGGATCGATGATACTGAACACCGTCAATGAGTACTGGAGCAGCGTTGCTGCCCGCTATCGTGCCAGCCCGGTGCCGGGATTCCTGGACTGGTGGGGGCGCGAGCTTGCGGGCCTGGCACCGTCTTCCTTCCGCGAGCGACTTGTGCCGCCTCGTCCGGCCCTGTGGCTGGTCACCGAGCCTGATTCCACTGACTTTACCGTGTGGAAGGGGGGCGAGAATCCGGAGCGTCGCGACACTTTCCGGTCAGATGAAGACGCCCAGCTGCTGCGCGATCGCTGGCTCGAACTGCTCAACGATTTTGAAGACGGCAGTCCCGAGATTCGCCTTTGCCTGCCGGCCGAGGATGTGCTCGAGTGCCCGGTCGAACTGCCGCTGGCGGTTGAATCCAACCTGTCGGCCGCACTCAGTTATCAGCTTGATCAACTGACGCCATTCAAGTCATCGCAGGTCTACCACGATTACCATATTGCCGGGCGTGACACCCAGCACGGGCGCCTGGAGCTGGACCTTCGGCTGGTGCCGGTCAATCGCATGCAGGCCATCCGGGAGCGGCTGGCGGCGATCGGCATCCGACCCCATGTCATCGATACCCTGACCGATGACGGCAACGGTCCGGTCCCTGAAGGGTTCAACCTGATGCCCGAAGCCGAGCGCCCGCATTATGTCTATGCGCGTGCCCGGCTCAACTGGATACTGGCCGGTGTTGCGGCCGTCGTTCTGGCCCTGGTGATGGCCCAGTCCCTGTACTTGCGCGGCCAGACCGTCGAGCGCCTGCAGATCGAGGTCGCCGCCTTGCGCCAGGAAGCCGAGGCGGTCATGGACCTGCAGCGCCAGCTTGAAGATGCTCTGGCCGCAGCCAATTTCCTGGCCGAGCGACGACGCCTGCAGCCAGTCATCATCCAGGTCCTCGATGAGATTTCTCGCATTCTGCCGGATGACATCTGGCTCCAGCAGATGCAGGTGCGCGGCGACGAGGTGTTGATGATGGGTCTGGCCGAAGGTTCGCAGCGCCTGATCGAATTGATCAACGACTCCCCGTTGCTCGGCGATGCCGAATTCCGCGGGGCAATCAACATTGATCCGGCCACCGGTCAGGAGCGCTTCAACGCCCGTGCCACGATCAATCGCAGGGAGGTGCCAAATGCAGTTGCTGCCAGCGCGGGAGAATAACAAGCCACTGGCCATTGGCCTGTTGCTGGTCGCGGCATTGCTGGTTTACCTGGTGGGCTTTCACTGGTTTTTCGCCCGCCATGCGGAGATCGGCCAGGAAATCGGCCAGCTCGAGGACCAGGTTGCCCGCTTCAAGACGGCCGCGGCCCGGCGACCGCAGTTGGAAGAGCGTCTGGATGAATTGCGCGTCGATCGCCTCGACAGCGCCCTGTTCCTGTCGCAGTCCAACTTCAACACCGCGGCGGCGGCACTGGTGCGGCGCCTGCGCGACACCATCAACACCGAGGCTGAGCAGACCGACTGGTGTACCGTGACCGCGACCCAGAACCGACCTGATTCGGACCCCGAACGATTCGAGCAGGTCACGGTCAATGTGCGAATGAATTGCCCGCTGCCGGACCTGGTTCGAATCCTGTACGACCTGGAAAACAGCGTACCGCTGATCTTCGTTGACAACCTGATGGTGAATCAGCGAATTGCTGCCGACCGCCGCAATCGGCGCGGTGGTGTCGAAGCCTATGGTCAGCTTGATGTTCGTTTCGATATGTATGGTTTTCTCACCGAGCGCGGAGCACAGGGCCAATGAGTGGATTACTGGATACCCGGCGCAACCTGCTGACGGCCTTGCTGATCGGAAGCATTGGCCTGCTGGCGGTGGGCGCGCTGGGCCAGGCCGCGCTGATGGGCCGGGTCAACGTCGACCGCATCCCGATGAGTGGCCAGGTGGGGATCGGCGACAGCCAGGTCAATGCACCCGATACCGGTCTGGCGGATTTTGAGGAATACGATGCGATTGTCACTCGTCCGGTGTTTTTCTCCGATCGACGGCTGCCGGTCGTCGAGGTGGTCGAAGTCGATGACGACCTGCCGCCGCCCGATGAGCAGCTCGCGGATAAGGTGGAAGACCTGCGCGCTCGAATCGCCGGCATCATCATCACACCGGAGTTGCGCATGGCCATGGTTCGTGACGAAAAGACGAACCGAACCGTCAGCTTGCGCGAAGGCATGAGCCTGGAGGGCGAACAGGCCGCCTGGCGAATCGACAATATCAGGCCGCGCATGGTGTCGTTCGTGTCGGTCGACGGACGTCAGACCGAACTGGAGCTCAAGGTTCACACCGCCGGCCTGACGGTAGGCACACCAGCGCCGGCCCGGCGCCAGGCGCGCGCCGAGGAACCGGCCGATGAGGAAGAGGAAGAAGCGGCTGCCGAGGCGGAAGCCGAACAG
>JBLRWT010000017.1:0-14439 GCA_047921095.1 Wenzhouxiangella sp.
TTTCGTTCAGGTATGACAACCAGCCTGTGATCGAATCGCTCTCGATGGAAATCGGGGTTGGCCAGTTGACCGTACTCAGCGGGCCATCCGGCTCGGGCAAGACAACCCTGATCGACCTGGTCGCCGGTCTGCTTCACACCGATGACGGAAGCATCCGGGTCGATGGTCAGGCGCTCAATGATATCGATCATCACCAATGGCGGCGCATGATTGGCTACGTGCCGCAGGAATCGCTGCTGATCAATGACTCGGTGCTGCAGAACCTCACCCTGGGCGAGCCTGGCCTGAATGAAGAGCACGCTCGAAACGCCCTGAAGCTGGCTGACGCCTGGGACTTCGTCAGTCAGCTTCCCGAGGGTTTGCAAACCCCGCTTGGCGAGCGCGGCGGCAGGCTTTCCGGCGGCCAGCGCCAGCTGCTGGCGATCGCCCGGGCTATCCTGGCGGACCCCGAAATCCTGGTCCTGGACGAGGCCACCAGCAACCTGGATTCAGAATCAGAAGCGGCCGTGATCGAGACCATTGAACACCTCAAGGGCGAACTGACTTTGATTGCGGTCAGCCACGACGAAGCACTGGTCCGGGCCGCCGACCAGGTGATCCGCATCCGGGAAGGACGACGGGTCGAGTCGGTCGAGACATGAAGTTCAAACGTCGTGCCCGGCGGACCGGTTTCCACTTGCTGCGCCTGTTTGCCCAATGCGTTGGCCGCGGCGGCATGCAGAGGCTGCGCACAGTCGGACAAGCCTGCGGCGACTGGCACTATCGCCTGACGCCCGGCGTCCGTCGTGGACTCAATCGCCAGATGCGCCATGCGTTGCGCGATCATCCGCAGGTCGCTCAAGCCGGTCAATGGCTGCGTGAGGCCTATCGCATCAATGACTGGGCTGTGCTTGAATTGCTGGCGATGCATTCAGGCAGTGTCTCTCTGGACGACATCAGTGCGGCCTGCAGGGTCGAAGACCCGGACCACCTGGACCAGGCCCTGAGCCACGGGCGCGGCGTGGTCATGCTGGGCATGCACATGGGCAACGGCGTGGCGATGGCCGTGCACCTTGCCAGCCTCGGCTATCCTGTGGCGGTCGTCTACCGGGAAGCCGGGAAGATCGAGCCGGGCTTCTTTCGCGACGGATTCGAATCGCTGGGTCTGGAAGCCATTCCAGCCGCACCCGCCGCGGTCGGCTTTCGGCGAATGCTCAAGGTGTTGAAAGACAATCGGATACTGTTCATCCTGATGGACCAGGCCATGAAAGACGGCGGTGTCACGGCGCAGTTTCTCGGCAAGCAGATGTCGATGCCCCCCGGACCGGCCAAGCTGGTACGCCGGACCGGTGCGGCCGTCGTGCCGGCACTGCTGGAAGGGGTTGATCCATGCTGGGAGTTCAGGATGGGGCAGCCGGTCTGGCTCGATCCGGAGAGCGCGCTGGAGGCCGATGTGCAAAATTTGACCCGGATCATGCAAAAGCACATTGAAAAACGTCCACAATGGTGGACCTGGCACCAGCGCCGCTGGTCCCGTTACGCTTTTTCCGATACTGCAGAGTGACGCCATGGCATTACTTTCACAACGCCTGTTGCGCGGACTGGTACCGGCGCGGTTCA
Source organism: Wenzhouxiangella sp. (assembly GCA_047921095.1). Taxonomy (GTDB): domain Bacteria; phylum Pseudomonadota; class Gammaproteobacteria; order Xanthomonadales; family Wenzhouxiangellaceae; genus Wenzhouxiangella. Next base: position 1,600 of record JBLRWT010000017.1, read on the forward strand.
GCGCCGACCGGCCGCCGGCACGGTGCAAGACACCGGATCGCATCGTCCTCGGCGTCAAACCGGGCGTGCGCGCATCGAACAAGGCGCCTGTACGAATCTTTCTCGGTACCGAACGCGGTCAGTTTCGGGCTGAGCGGGTTTTCTTGTGGTCGATCGAAAAACACCGCGACCCGTCCCGGATTTATGAAATCCACCTGCTGCGGGATCTCAAGGGGTTCCAGCGCGGCTTCTGGCTGACCGGTTTCACCAACTATCGCTTCGCCATCCCCTACTACGCCGATTTCCAGGGCCGGGCGATCTACAACGACGTCGACCAGGTCTACCTGACCGATCCGGCCGAGCTTTTCGACCTTGACATGGGCAAGGCCGGATTTCTTTCCATCAATGATCGCGACACCTCGGTCATGCTGATCGATTGCCGACGCATGGCCCAGGCCTGGAACGAGCATGACGTCCATCGACTCAGTCGCAAGGCGCTTGAAGCCCGGGCCCGCAAGGCCGGGCTGTGGGGCGATCTGGACGACGGCTGGAATGCCAGGGACAGCGAATATGATCCCGGCAGTTCCCGCCTGGTCCACTTCACGACGCTGCACACCCAACCCTGGCGGCCGTTTCCCGACCAATTCGTTTATTTCGACAACCCGACCCGAAACCTGTGGCCGCGCCTGGAACGGGAAGCACAACGCGCTCACTTCATGCCCGTCTCGGCAACGCGCCCGTCTCGCGACTGGGCCGCCGTGCGGCTCCACCTGTCCTCACGCAAGGACGGGCAGGAACTCATCGACCTGCTGGCCCCCGGCGGCAGCGCACGCCCGCCCTCGCCGCTTCGGATCGATCATCTGCTGGAGCGGGTGCCGGATCAGGATGTGCCCTGGGTACTGGAACGATTGTTCAGGGCCACCAGCGAGTTGGAAGTTGTCGTTCGCGAACCGGCCTTCAATCGGGATGGGCGCCTGCGCCGCAGTCAGTGGTTCTGGATCCAGCAGTTCCAGCAGGCCAGCCGGATGCATCCGCAGACGCGCTGGACCCTGTCGTTTGCCTCAAGGCTGGGCAAAACACGCATGGTTTGCGGCGGACCGGCTCTGGAAGGCAGTATCGCTGTCCTGCTGCATCGCAAGCCAGGCCATAACCAGCAGGCCCGGGCGATCGGACAGGAACTCTCCCGGCTGACAGGCCGGCCGGTCGTGGAATACACGATCCAGAGCGGCGAGACTGGATTCGCACTGGGCAGTCTGGCCGGATCACCGCGTCTGCCAGCGCTTCAAGCGGATACGGCGATCGTCATCGCTGGCGGCTGGTTGCCCAGTCGTGTGGCGCGCCTGCTGGGCGGGCATCGACCGGGCTTGCGGCTCATTCTTTCAGGCCGCAAGGCCGGCCCGGTCCCCGAGGCCGGCGCAGTGGTCATCCAGTGCCGCCACTTCGGCCTGCCACCACACCCCACGCCGGCTATTGACCACCCTGCCCCTGAACGCCGGCCAGGCCGAATCCGACCCCCCCAGTACCACCTGGCAGCGCTGGCTGGATTCCGAAAAGCGCTCGGCTGCCCTCATCGGGGGCAGTTCGCGCTCACATTACCTGAGTGCAAAAAGCGCGCGGCAGATGGCCGAACGCCTTTCAACCTGGGCCGCCGAGCACAACAGCAGCCTGCTGTTGGTCACCAGCAGAAGAAGCCGGTCGGTCTTGAAGCATCTGGCGGCCGGCCTCGGCCCGAACGACCTGCTCTATGCCTGGCGATCCTCGGACCCGGACAACCCCTACAAGCTGGTCCTCGACAATGCCGACCACCTGGTCGTCACAGGCGAGAGTGAATCGATGCTGGCCGATGCCGCCAGTCGCGGCCGGGGGTTCCTGGTCTGGGCCCTGCCCGAGCGCAGCGGCTCGCCCTGGCGCCATTTCTGCACCCGGGTCGCCGAGCGCGCGGTGCGGCCGCGTTTCAACCGTCGCGGCAGCATTCGACCGCAACAAGGCCTGAGCTACCTCTGCGCGCGCGCCCTTGAGCGTAACTGGATTCTGCCTCCGCGCCGGCTCGACCAACTCCACCAGGCCCTGTACAAGGCTGGCCTGGCCGCACCTTTTGGTGAAACGGCGCCCAGCAATTTCAAGCAGGCGGATGAACTGCAGACCTGCCTGACGCAGGCTGCAGGGTTGCTGAACATCGACCTGCAGGCCCAGTCGAAAAAATCCGAAAACGAGAAACCGCATGAGCAACAGCGCCAGCCCCATTCTTGACCAGGTTGCGTTAAGCACCATTCCCACCGCCAGCTTTCGTGAAGCCATCCCTTATCCGTGGCTGAACCCGGAAGGCGTCCTGACCGACCAGGCCTTCGAATTGCTGCGCACCAACATGCCGCCGCTGGATATCATGAAGACCAGCTTCGGACGCAAGCGCGCCCACGGCCAGAAACCGCATGACCGCTATGCCCTGGAGTACCACCCTGACCTGAATCTGCACCCGGCATGGCATCAACTGATCGACGAACTCAACGGAGCCGCCTACCAGGACTGGCTGGCCCGGCTGTTCGCCACCCGGCGGTTTCGCCTGACTTATCACTGGCACTACACGCCGCAGGGCGCATCGGTCTCACCCCATTGCGATGCCCGACGCAAGCTTGGCTCTCACATCTTTTACTTCAACACGCCCGAGGAGTGGGACCCGGCCTGGGGAGGAGAAACCGTGATCCTGGACGACGGCGGTCGTTTCCGTCGATCCAGCGCGCCTGATTTCGAGGATTTCACCCAAGCCTGGACCGCCAACGCCATGGGCAATCGGTCCCTGCTGTTTCAGCGTCAGGGCAACTCATGGCACGGCGTGAGGCCATTATCTTGCCCCGAAGACCGACTGCGCAAGGTGTTCATCGTGGTTGTCAATGCCGACACGCTGGGAGGCAGGATCCGCAGAATGTTTCACAAGCCCGAAGGCTATTGACTTCAGCATCTTGATTGAAACCAGGCCGGGCGCCGCGCCTCGTTCAGCTACGGCTGAATGATCATTGCTATACTTTTGCAATCTGGATGATCTGAGCAGGCCCGATGAAACAAACCGCGATCTGTGCCCTGATTTTTTTGGCGGGCAGCTTTTCAGTCTCGGCCGAGGTTTATCGCTGTGAAATCGACGGCGTGGTGACCTTCACTGACAGGGCCTGTCCGGCTGACGCCCAGCCCTATCAACCGAGCGCTGGTCTCAGCGTGATTTCCGCACCGTCCGACCTGGATCGCACCCGCATGCTCAACCAGGCGTTCATTCGTGAACGCCTGGACCACCAGGCGGCGCGTGACGAAGCTCGCGCCGTGCGCTCAGCGCAGAATGCGCAAAGGCCGGCCGTCAAGCCCGCACCCATTGTCGCCCTGCCCTTTTATGGTTTTCATCATGAACTACCGGCGCGTCGTCGCTCGGGCCGACGCCCCGGGCAACTTGATCAAGCCCCCGGCCAGCAACCCTTTTCTGCCCTCAGCGGCCCGTTTCCCGGCACCCGGCGAGACCGTGAACGACGGCCATAACCATAAGACTGTAACTGGTGCGCCAGCGCTGCAGACGGAACCAGCCAGCCGAGGTGATCTGAATGTCCAAGTCGTTTTACTTGATAGTGCTGGTCTGCGCTCTTGCTTTCGTGGGGCTGGCCATGTGGGTTTTCCAAAGCCCGCAAGCCGGACCAGCCGCATCCGTTCAATCCGGTACGCCGCCCCTCCTGATCGAGCCCTGGCAAGCTGATTCCAATCGTGGGCGACTGAAGCTGCTTTCACAGCCTGGTGGTTCCGGCTTCGAGAACCTGCCGCCAGGCGTGGTCACCCCCATCCTCCGGAACCGCGAACGGCCATCAACACCGCGACAGGAGTTGCGTCTTGATCTCGGACGGCATCAGCCGCTGACCCTTGAAGTCGTCCATCATTCAAGACATGACAACGGCGACATCAGCATTCACGCCAACAATCCCGGTAACGATCTGGAACGCGCCACCCTGACCTTCGGTGAGGCCGGCATGTTCGGCCGGATCAACTCCGAGGAAGGGCTCTTCCTTGTCCATAGCGATGCGACCGGTACCTGGTTGCTTGATCTGAGCGATGAGCGGCTGGATGTCGACGACTTCCACAACGATACGATCGGGCAGCCGCTACTGCATCCAATTGCAGCCATGGACTCAGGCCAATCGAATCAGTCCGAGCACACCGGGTCGATGTTGCATGAACTCGGCGCGGTCACTTCTGCCGGCGAGAACCTGCAGACCCCGAGTCAGATCGATGTGATGTTCATCTATCCGCCCGACATGACTGCGCGCTATCCCGGCGACCTGATCGACACCCGACTCAATCACCTGGTCGCAATCGCCAACCAGGCCATGGTTGATTCACAAGTCCCCATTGCCGTGCGACTCGTCCATCACCGCATGGTGAACTACGATCAGCATCAGGATAATCGTGAAGCCCTTGTCGATCTGGTGCGCGCCTTGCGTGGTGAGTCCGTGCCAGGACTGGCTGGCCTTCAGCAGAGCCGACAATTTTACGGCGCAGATATTGTCGCCCTGACCTGGCCACATGACATCGAGACCCGCGGAAGTTGCGGTATCGCTTTTTTCCCCCGACAGGCGCCAGGTGGCGGCTTTGACTCCAGCCTCGGGGTTCACATAGACAACGACGGGGTCAGCAACTGGTCGGTGTGTTCCGACGCTGTGTTTACCCATGAACTGGGGCACAACCTCAACGCCGAGCACCAGCGCGGCGCAGCAAGCGCTGATGACCCGAATCGGGCCAACTTCGCCTTTATCCGCGACCAGCGGTTTCACACCCTGATGGGCAGCTTCGGCACCGGTCACCGCGACCGTTTCCGGCGCCTGGACGTTTTCTCCAACCCGCACATCCAGTGCGGCGGAATTCCCTGCGGCTCGACCATCACTGGCCAGGGCGCCAACAACGCCGCCGAAATCACGGCGTTGGCGCCGGTCGTTGCCGGCTATCTGAACCAGACTCAGCCCGGTCAAGTGTCTCGTCCACCGCCTTCCGAGCCTGACAGCGACGGCGACGGTGTCAGCGACTGGCTCGACCCCTATCCGTTCGATTCTCATGACGGGCAAGCGCCACCCGGTGGTGCCACATCCGTGTTCGACCCGCGCCAGCTAAGAGACCCGCAACAGGACTCCGACTGGGAATTGCTGGTCGCCAGTAGTGGCTCGGACCAGATCCTGTCGTTTGATCTGGAGGGGCGCTTCAGAGGCGTGATCGCCGCACCCGAGGCCATCGATCCCGGCCCGATACTGACCGAGTTCACGGACATGGCGATTGATGACCAGGGGCGCTTGTACCTGCTGGCCTCAGGTGATGTCCGTCGCTATGATCGATTGTCCGGACAACTGATAGATGTCTACCTGGATGCCGGACTACCCACCCCGCGCCAACTGCAAAGTTCATTTCCCCGTGCCATGGGTTTTATCCCCGGAAACCAGCTCGTCGTTCTCGGAGACAATGCGATCGAGCGCTACAACGCAGAGCGCGTGCGCCTGAACTTCCCCACGACAAACCAGCAGCAGACCAATCCCGTATCGTGGAATGACCTGCTGGACCTGCCCTTGCGCGGTTTCGACTTCCATCAGTCCAGGCTTTTCGTCACCGAAGGGCGATTCAACCGCATCATGGCTTTCAGCACCATCACGGGCAACCGCCTGACTGACATCGCCGGCCCGAACAACCCCCATCTCAGCGACCCCTGGGATATTGCATTCGATGATAACGGAAGCCTGTATGTCGCCAATGGGGCTGCCGGAAATGTGTTGCGTTTCAATATCGCCAGCGCTTCATTTACCGACGAATTCGTTCCAGCCGGCTCCGGCGGGCTGGAGTTCGCCCGGGCTTTGGCCTTCGGGCCGGACGGGCACCTGTATGTTGCCTGCCAGCAAACCAGTCAGGTTCTCAGGTTCAACGGCCAGACCGGTGCACCGATGGGCGCCGTGGCCGAAAGCGGCCAGGCCGGGCTCAGCGGCCCGTCCAGCCTGCTGTTCGTGCCACGCGTTGACCAGGTTCATCGCGGCCACAGCGGCAGCTACTTCGACCCTGACCGGGACGGCGAAGGATGGCTGATCGAAATCCTCAATGACGACTATGCCGCCATGAGCTGGTTCACCTACCCGCCGCTTGACGGTAGTGCCAGTGACCACAACTTCGGCGAGCAGGCATGGATGGTGGGCGTCGGTGCGATCTCCGGCAACCGAATCTTTTTCGATGACATTCTGCTCACCCGCGGTCAGGGCTTTGGCTCCTCGTTTGATCCAGCGTCGCTGGAACTTCTGCCGTGGGGCAGCGCGGAGTTCGAATTTGTCAACTGCTCCAGTGGCACCGTGGACTACCAGGGGCCGCCCGCTTTTGGCAGCGGCCACCGCGAGGTGCAGCGATTGGTCGGCATCCCCGGCCTGCCCTGCGGCAGCCCGGCCTCAGCGCCGCAACCTGATGCACCCGGGGTCAGTGGCCAGTGGTCAGATCCGAATCTCGATGGCCAGGGGTGGTTCCTCCAGGAAGTCGAACCCGGACGGATCTTTGCCGCCTGGTTTACCTATGACGACAACGCCAATCAGATCTGGCTGGTTGGAACGGGATCGGTCAATGGAAATGTGCTGCAGTTTGACCAGATGCTGACCACCGGTGGCACCTGGTTCGGGGAAGACTTCGAAGCTGCCGATGTCGAACGACGTCATTGGGGCTCGATGACGTTCACCTTCAATGACTGCAACAGCGCAGTCGTCGACTATGCCTCGGATGCGCCCGGATTCGGGAACGGCACGATGTTTCCGCAGCGGATCACGCGTCTGAGCGATCTGGAATGCCAGCTTCCCTGATCACGGTAGCTGGCACAAAGCCTGCTGTCGTGAAAGGAAGAAGAAAGTTTCACCACAGAGTGTCCGAGTCCGCTTCGGGACCCGCTGTCGCGAAAGGAACAAAAAAATTTCACCACAGAGGCACAGAGAACACAGAGGGCACTTATTAAAACAACTTTTTATCTATCTTTTCTCAGTGACCTCTGTGCCTCTGTGGTTAGCTTGTCTTGTTCCTTTCCTCCGTGGTGAAATCAGATTTTTGTTCCCTGAGAGTCAGTAGCCCTCGAGCAGATCGGCCTCTGGCGGAACGACGAAAGTGAACAGATCGGGATCGAGATCCGGATTCCGCGTCAAATCAAACAGCTCCAGGCGGGTGAGTTGGCCAAAACGGTCATTCAACTCCAGGGCGACTGGCAGACCCTCATCGAAATACAGCGTGGCATGCTCGAACTCAGCTTCGTCCTGCACGGGCCTGAAGCGCAGGATGTCCACTTCGTCGGTGGCCTCGATCTGGTAGAAGCGGTCCAGAAGATCGGGCCGGGTCAGCACCAGCAAGGGCGATTCGGATGCCGGCGGCTGATCGCGAACCGTCACCTGATCCAGCGATTCATCGTAATGCCACAGGCGCTCACCATCGGCGACCAGTTCCTGGGGAAACGGCTCGAGGTAGCTCCAGCGGAAGCGGTCGGGACCCTGATAATACAGGCGACCTTCAGTCTGCTCCAGGATCCGGCCGGATTGCTCCAGCGTGATTTGTGTGAACCCGCCCGCCAGCGACTCCAGGCCCTCGGCGAAGCGGTCGAGTTGCGCCCGGGGATCGGCTAGCGCGCTGCCGCTCAGCACGACTGTCAGAAGTGCGATCGGAAGCCTGTTAATGAGGTATCGAACCATGATCTATCGTTTTCCGTGGTAGGCGTTTTGTCCAGATTACGCGTTCTGACCTGAACGCGGCATGACTCAATCGCGGGGTGGCGCCGGTGCCAGCACTTCGCGCTGACCGTTATGCTCAGGCGGGCTCACCACCCCCTGGGCTTCCATTTCCTCGATCAATCGAGCGGCCCGGTTGTAACCGATACGGAGCTGGCGCTGGACGGCGGAAATGGAGGCCCGACGACTTTCCAGAACGTAGGCCACGGCCTTGTCGTAAAGTTCATCTTCAGAATCACCTGCCGCCGCCTCGAGCAGACCATTGGCACCGATGGTCTGGCCGTCGGATGTCGTCTGGGTCTCGGCCAGCACATCCTCCAGGTAATTCGGCTCACCCTGCTGCTTGAGCCATTCGACCACCGCATGGACTTCGTGATCGTCCACAAAGGCGCCATGGATGCGCTCGGGCAGCCCCGAACCCGGCGGCAGATAAAGCATGTCGCCATGACCAAGCAATTGTTCGGCACCCTGCTGATCGAGGATAGTCCGGGAATCGATGCGCGATGACACCTGGAAGGCCATCCGGGTCGGGATATTGGCTTTGATCAAACCGGTGATCACGTCAACCGAGGGTCGCTGGGTGGCCAGAATAAGGTGAATACCGGAAGCGCGAGCCTTCTGCGCCAGGCGGGCGATCAGTTGCTCGACCTTCTTGCCGACGATCATCATCATGTCGGCAAATTCGTCGACCACCACCACGATGAATGGCAATTTTGTCAGCAGCGGCGGTTCAGAGCCCTCAAGCAGCATGCTGGGGTCAACCATCGGATCGGCCAGCGGCTCGCCCTTGTCGGCAGCTTCCTTGACCTTGCGGTTATAGCCGGCCAGGTTGCGAACACCCAAGGCCGCCATCAGGCGATATCGCCGCTCCATCTCCGCCACGCACCAGCGCAGCGCATTGGCCGCCTCTTTCATGTCCGTGACCACAGGCGTCAGGAGATGGCCAATTCCTTCGTAGACCGACAATTCCAGCATCTTCGGGTCGACCATGATGATGCGGACATCATCCGGCGTCGCCTTGTACAGCAGGCTCAGGATCATGGCATTGATGGCCACCGATTTGCCCGACCCGGTCGTGCCGGCAACCAGCAAATGCGGCATCTTCGATACATCGGCCGTCATCGGCTTGCCCGAAATGCTCTTGCCCATGCCCAGGGTCAAGGGCGAACCAGCCTTGACGTAAACGTCCGACGACAGAATTTCGCGCAGATAGACGATCTCGCGATTCTGGTTCGGAATTTCCAGGCCGATCACGCTCTTGCCGGGGATCACGTCGACCACCCGGACCGAGATCACGCTCAGGCCGCGGGCGAGGTCCTTGGCCAGATTGGAAATTTGCGAGCCCTTGACCCCCGGTGCGGGCTGTAGCTCGAAGCGGGTGATGACCGGGCCTGGATGGACAGCGACGACTTCGACCTCCACGCCGAAATCAGCCAGCTTCAACTCAACCTGGCGGCTCATGGCCTTGAGCGTATCTTCCGAATAGCCGGCCTTGCGCTGAGCAGGTGCATCCAGCAGGTCGAGCGGAGGCAGCCCGGCTTCAGTCATGTTCTTGAACAAGGGCTGCTGGCGCAGGGCAGACTCGACCGGCTTGGAAATGGTCGGCTCGACGCGCGGCTCGATACGAACCTCGGGTTTTGTCTTGCGCTTGATGGTGTCGCGCTTGCGGACCTCCTCCCGCTCGGCACGGGCACGACGGCCGGCAAACCAGTCCCTCGCCATGGCGAAACGAATCACCAGCCAGGCGCCGGCCTGGAGGGCACCGCGGCCGGTTCGATCGATCACCCGAATCCAGGACAAGCCGGTAAACAAAGTGATCCCGGCCAGCAGAATGGTCAGGTTGATCAAAGCAGCCCCGGTAAAGCCCATGGCATTGACCATCGGGCCGGAAAGGACCGAACCAATGACACCACCACCGTCGCTCAGGGATCCGCGATCCTGCATCGCCAGGACCATGCAGCCGGTCAACACAATCAGCAGCAGCCCGCCGGCGCGCACGCCCCAGTCAGCGAGCGTGGCCGGTTCGGAACGTTCCTGAAGGATACGAAAACCCGCCAGCCCGATCAGAATGGGCGCCACGTACGCCATGTACCCGAACAGAACCAGGAACAGGTCCGAAACCCAGGCGCCGAACGAACCTCCAAGATTGCGCACCTGGTCTTGGGCCGCGTCCCGCGACCAGCCCGGATCGCCGGCGTGATAGGTCACCAGGCTCAGGATCAGGTAGATTGCCATGACCAGGATCAGCAGGAACATGGCCTCGGCGACGCGCCGACCCAGCGCGCCGCCGATGTCCGATTCCTGGCTACCCTTCTTGCTACCGGCGCGACTCATGTGCGAGAACCTGATAGTTATTATTTAGGTCGAACAAACGACCGGAAGTAACTGATTATACTTCTGTCAGAGCGGGGTGCACGATCTTGCCATCACGAACGTTGACCCCCTTGGCCAAAGACTCATGACTTTGCCAGTCATTGCGCGCCATCTGCTGGACATACGGCAGGATCGCCGCAGACAGGGCCTGGCTTGACGTCCGCGGCACCGCACCTGGCATATTGGTCACCGCAAAATGCGTCACCCCGTCGACCTTGTAGGTCGGATCGGCGTAGGTCGTGGCACGCGTGGTTTCGAAGCAACCGCCCTGGTCCACCGAAATATCGACGACAACGCTGCCATCGAGCATGTTCGACACCATGTCGCGGGTCACCACGTGCGGCGCGCGGGCGCCTGTCACCAGAACCGCGCCGATGACCATATCGGCCTTGCTCACATACTCTCCCACAGTTTCAACGTAGGGGTAAAGCGCGGTGACGTTGGGACCGATCGCCATCATTTCAGCCAATCGGTCCTGTCGCTTGTCGAACACCGTCACGCGGGCGCCAATTGCTGCCGCCAGCCGTGCCGAGTTGCCGCCGGCAGCGCCGGCCCCGAGCACCACCACATGACCTCGGTTGGCCGCTGGCAACCCCCCCAGCAAGATGCCGCGCCCGCCCTGGGGCTGATGAAGCAGATGGGTGGCCACCTGGACCCCGATTCGCCCTGCGATGTTACTCATTGGCGCCAGCAGAGGCAGGGACCCGTCGGCCTCCTCGACCGTTTCGAACGCGACCCCGGTCAGGCCGATATCCAGCAGGCGCTCAGTCAGCCTGGGCTCGGCAGCCAGGTGCAGATAGCAAAACAGCAAATGATCCGAACGCAGGTGTTTCAGGTCACCCTCGATCGGCTCTTTGACCTTGACCACCAGTTCAGCCTTCCCGAACAGCGCTTCGGCGTCCGGCAGGACGGTGACGCCCACCGCTTCGAAATCCGCATCGGTGAAACCACTTTTTTCTCCAGCCGAAGCCTCGATAAAGACCTCGTGACCGGAGCGAACCAGATCGCCACAGGCAGCCGGCACCAGGGCCACTCGCCCTTCCAGGGTCTTGGTTTCGCGGGGAATTCCGATACGCATTGCAGTCACTCCTTGATTAGGCACACTGGCGAAAATAATGAATAATAGGCGGCGCCTGGTTTGCTCCAGGTTCTTGAACCGCCGAATGATCAGCTTGGAATGTTATCGGGCTGGCCTTACCTTGTGCACTGACCTGCCTTTTTTGCTGGAGAAAATTATACTATGGGAGACCCTCGCCATTTCCGCCTTCTGATCCTCGGCTCCGGGCCGGCTGGCTACACTGCCGCCGTCTACGCCGCCCGCGCCAATCTGGAGCCCGCCATCATCACCGGCATTCAGCAGGGCGGTCAATTGATGACCACCACCGACGTAGAGAACTGGCCGGGCGACTTCCCCGACCTGCAAGGCCCGCAGTTGATGGACCGAATGCTCAAGCATGCCGAGGCCTTCAAGACCGAAATGATCTTCGACCATATTCACACTGCCGACATCAAGCAGCGCCCCTTCCGACTTGAGGGCGACAGCGGCGTCTACACCTGTGATTCATTGATCATCGCCACCGGCGCCTCAGCCCGCTACCTGGGCCTGGATTCCGAAGAAGCCTACAAGGGCCGGGGCGTTTCGGCCTGCGCCACCTGCGATGGCTTTTTCTATCGCAACAAGCCGGTTGCCGTAATTGGCGGCGGCAATACCGCGGTAGAGGAAGCCCTTTATCTGGCCAACATTGCCAGCAAGGTCACGCTTGTTCACCGCCGCGATGAATTGCGCGCCGAAAAGATTCTCCAGGACCGTCTGTTTCAGCGGGAAGCCGAGGGCAAGGTGGAAATTCTCTGGAACCATGTGCTTGACGAAGTCCTCGGCGACGACGACGGCGTGACGGGTATGCGCGCGCGCCATGTCGAAAGCGACGAGACGCGTGAATTGATCGTGGATGCCGTCTTCATCGCGATTGGCCATGACCCCAACACCGGCATCTTCGCCGATCAGCTCGACATGACCGACGGCTATATCCGGATCACCAGCGGACTGGAAGGCATGGCGACGGCGACCAGTGCCCCCGGCGTATTTGCCGCTGGCGACGTTGCCGATCACGTTTATCGCCAGGCGGTGACCTCGGCCGGCTTTGGCTGCATGGCGGCACTGGACGCCGAAAAGTTTCTTGACGAAGTGGCCGGATGAAACGACCCGGTCTGCGGCAACCGTGCCGCAGGCGGCCTGGAACGGCCTGGTCGAGCGGACCGGGCCGTTCATGGACTGGCGCTTCCTTGATGCCCTGGCCCAATCCGGCGCGGTCGGACGTGGCTCGGGATGGCACGCGCAAACACTGACGGTCGCAAATTCCGATGGCTCGCTTCGCTGTGCCACCCCGGCCTGGCTGAAGTCGCACTCTCACGGCGAGTTCGTTTTCGACTGGGCCTGGGCGAGCGCGGCCGAGCGGGCGGGCATTGCCTGGTATCCCAAGCTGCTTGTAGCCGCTCCTTACAGCCCCGTGCCCGGCCCGCGTCTGCTTGGCGCCACCCGTGATCCCGAGGCGGCACGGATCCTGGTGAACCAGTTGGAGGAGCGCGTTGAGCGCCAGGGACTGTCCTCGGCTGGGGTCAATTTCTGCGATTTCGACGATGCGCGCGTGCTGGAAAGCGCCGGCTGGCTGGCGCGCTTCGACTGGCAATACCACTGGCGCAACGAGGGATACCGGGATTTCGAAGACTTTCTGGATCGATTGAA
>JBLRWT010000018.1:0-13986 GCA_047921095.1 Wenzhouxiangella sp.
GGACAGGGCCGCTGCCCGGGTACCGCCTCCAGAAAAGGCGAGCACAACAAACAGCCGTTCGTCGTTGTCCGGTAATCGTGACTGGAAGTCATAATGGGACCCGGTGGGTGCCTGATCCAGCCTGGTATTGAGCACACCTGTCGAGCAGCCGCTCAACAGGGTGAGTAAAATCAGTGCGGCACTAAGCGGACCCAACAAGATCCGACGGCCGGTTTGACGACAGAATTGACTCAATCTAACAATGCTCGGTAAACCCCAACGTTGCATAAATTTTCGGAGTTGGAAGCCCGGAGAGTAGTGTTTCCGGGGGCTGCACGGAGTGTTGACAACCGGAGCGTAGCTTCACCCTACGTGAGGATTGGCAACGCGAGTACAGACCTCGCAAATGCTGCTATACCAGGCAGCACAGCGGTTCTGGCCCGGAATTTTATGCAACGTTGGGGTCAAGATGGCTTCGGGCCGAAAAGTGCGGCCAGGCTGACGAACTCCTGGTGCAGGAGGTGGCGCTCACGCCGCAACAGATCGACGAGCTCACGCTGGTCCCAGAAGATCGTGCGGACAAGGATGCGATCCCGGTAAATCAGAACGTTTCGTCGGTAGCGCAGCGCGACAAAACCGGTGGGTGGCAAAAGAGCAAGGTAGGCGAAAGTCTGGACCGCACTCAGGCCGATGTGCTGCCAGAGCACCAGGCCGATCAGCGCATAACCGGCCGCAAACGCCAATACACCACAGCCAAAGAGGGTAAACGCACGCACCGCTTCATCACGACTGAGCGCCCCCATTGCGCGTGCAAACAGGTAGGGCACGATATTGTGAATCAGACCAAACAAGGCCACCGGCGCCATCAGCACGGCATAAAGGGTCATGCGCAAGCGGATCAGACGCTGCCGGGCAGGCTCGTCAAAGGCATGCGACAAGGCTTCGCGCAGTTCGGTCTGGCCCAGGTGATCCTTGTACCGCTCCAGCCTCTTGCGCAAGGCGGCCACGCGTCGCCGATCGGTCTGCCAGGCATGAACCAGCACATCCCGAATATGCTGGCGACTGTGCATGCGCCGCTCGAAGGCCTGAGAGCTTTCCGGCGTGGCACGTCGCCACCAGGCGGCCATCTGCCACAACCAGCGCTTGAACAAACGCTGTCGGACAGCCTGTCCCGGTCGGTCGGCGCCTTCGAAACGGCGACCGAGCTGATCGCCGAATACCGCGCTGAGTTGATCGACCATCTGACCGAGACGAGCGTCTTCGATGGTCAGGACCTGCTGCCCGAGAGCGGACTTGATGTCATCCGTCAACGCGGCCAGCGCGGCGGCCGGATCAAGACGATATTGTTCGGCGTAGTCAGCCACGCGGATCGGCGGTCCGAATCGCAGCAGCACCGCCGACATCAGGAAGCCACGGTTTTCAAAATTGACTCCGACCGGGACCACCACCAGGCCAAGCTGGTAATCATTGCGGGCCTCAGCTCCCAGTGCAAGGCGGGCCGCCCCCTTGCGCAAAGGTCCGATGCGAGTTGGAGGCGAATTGCGACCTTCCGGAAAAATGCCGACGCAACCGCCGGCTTCGAGCAATTCGAACACTCTACTGAAGACTACGGCGTTGCGTTCGATTGAATCCTGGACTTCAGCCAGGCGGTAGACGGGCACCGCGCCCAGCCAGCGGTACAGGGCAGCCAGCGGTCGGAAGCGAAACAGGCCGCTGCGGGCGAGGTAATTGATCGGACGCTGGATCTGAGTTGCCAGGACGATCGAATCAAGAATGGAGCTGGGATGATTGGCTGCGAGGATGACCGGGCCGGACGAGGGCACGTTGTCTCGCCCGGTGGCCCGGATCTCGACGAAATACAGTTCGTTGACGATCCGCAACAGGCGGATCAACCAGCGGTAAAGCCTCATGATGCGGCCATGTCAGAGCTCATGCGCCCCGTCGACCGAGCCATTGCCATCAACCGCGGCTTTCATCATCGCCTGTTGGCTCCGCTGGCAGATCCGTCCGAACTCGACCAGCCGCTCAGTCACCTGGTGATTGAAAGTTCGGTCAGGGAAGTGTCCCTGCTCATCCGCTTCGCCGGGCTCGACGCCGGTGAGCAAGCGCAAGGCATCATCCACGCTGGTGATCGTATAGACCGCGAACTGACCTTCGAGAACGGCCGTTCGCACTCGAGCGTCGAGCATCAGGTGTTCAGCGTTGCTGGCCGGCACCAGTACGCCATGGCCGTTCAGACTGCCAGCTTCCGTACACACATCAAAAAAGCCCTCGATCTTCTCGTTGACGCCGCCGACGGCCTGCACATCACCATGCTGGTTGATCGAGCCGGTGACAGCCAGCGACTGCTTGAGCGGAACGCCGGCGATCGCCGAAAGCAGCACGCAGGCTTCGGCCACCGAGGCCGAATCACCCTCGATGCCGCCATAAGCCTGTTCGAAGGCCAGGCTGGCAGTCAGCGACAATTCAGAATCGCGCGCATAGCGGCCGGCAATGAACCGTGACAGGATCATCACGGCCTTGCTGTGGATCGGCCCGGCCAGCTTCGCTTCACGTTCGATATCAATGAACTGCGCACGCCCGGGACGAGCCGTGGCGCTGATTCGGGCCGGCATGCCAAACGAGTGATTGGCCAGCTTCGTCACGGTCAGTGCATTGACCTGCCCCACGCGCTGACCGCTCGTGGCCACCATCAGGATGCCGCGCTGAACCTGCTCACGACTGCGCCGGTAGATTCTCGCCGAGCGCGCCCGGCGTTCGGAAATGGCCTGACTGACATGGCGGGCTCCGATGACCCTGGCCCGTTCTTCGGCCGCCCAGTGGTCGGCCTCCATCATGAGATCCCGGAGCGCACAGTCGTGGGCCGTCAGCTTGCGTTGATCGCCGGCCAGTCGGCTGGCATGCTCGACCATGGCGGCGACCCCGCTCGGGTCCAACGGGCGAATATCCGCCTGCCTGGCCAGTGTCGCCAGCATGCGTGCATGCAGCTCGAGGTCTTCATCCTGGCGCTCCAGATCGTCCTCGAGATCCGCCTCGACCTTGAACAGTTCGCAAAAATCCGGATCGTGATGCGCCAGCAGGTAATACAAGTGGCGCTCGCCGACCAGGACGACCTTGACCGAGAGCGGAATGCACTCCGGCTGCAGGCTGGCGGTGCTGACCAGGCCATAGGCCTGCTCCAGGGACTCGATCCGGACCTCACCGGCACTGAGCATCTGCTTCAGGCTCTCCCAGGCCATCGGGTGGGAAAGGACACGGCGTGCATCGAGGATCAGGTAACCGCCGTTGGCGCGATGCAGCGCGCCGCTGCGGATCATCGAATAATCGGTGTGCAGTGCGCCCTCGCGGACCTGGTGCTCGATGCGCCCGACCAGGTGATGGTGGTTGGGCAGGTCTTCATAGATCACCGGCGCTCCGGTCAGGTCGCCGTTGTCGACCAGCACGTTGGCGCGGTAGCGATCAAGCAGTTCATCCGGTGGACCACCGCCGCGGCGACCACGAAAGGCCCCGGCATGTTCGACGATATCATCCCGGATGCGATCCAGATGGGTCGCCGCCCCTGGCAAGTGCGTCCAGCGCTCCCGGATCTCGCGCATCGGTCCTTCGAGTGCGAACAGCATGATTTCTTCATTGAGCTTGCGCAGTTGCTTGTGCAATTCCCGGCGCAGCCTGGGCGTTTGCTGCACAACTTGCTGCAGCTTTTTTTGCAGATCGGCCACGCGTGCCTCGATTCGTTCGCGCGCCTCTTCGGGGAGCTTGTCGTACTCCTCGGGCTCGATCACTTCGCCGTCCCGCATCGGCGCCAGGGTAAAGCCGGACTGGTTGGAAATCAGGGCGATGTCGTGCTTGGCCGCCTCCTTTCCGATCTGCTCGATGCCGCTTTCCTGCTGGCGATTGAAGCGGTCCTGCAGTTCCTGCATGCGACCCTGGTACTCGTCGCTTTCGAACACGCCGGTCACGCTGCCACGCAGCTCGTCGATCAGCATCTGAAGATCGGCCCGAAAGCGCGCACCCTCGCCGGCGGGCAAGCGCATGGCCAGCGGACAGTGCGGCGACTTGAAATTGAAGACGTAGCACCAGTCAGACGGCACGTCGGCCGTTTGAGCCCGGCGTGAGAGATACTTCTGCACCAGCTCACGACTCCCCGCGCCCCGGGCGGACATGACGAACAGGTTGAATCCCCGGCTGGACATGTCGGTGCCGAAGGTCAGCGCGCGCATGAATTGATCCTGACCCAGCGGCTCGTCCAGGTCATCGAGCGCCTCGGTTGTCCGGAAGGTAAATCGATCCGGCGAACATGGCCGAAATAGCTGATCGGCCGTCAGCGCCTTTGACTTCAGCATCCAAACCCCGCGATGGAAAACATACGACCCCACTATAACGGGCCGGGCATGAGCGTTCCATTGATCAGGATCATTCTGCCGCCATTCTGGAAGCCGACTGCCCTTCCGTTAGAATGACACCGAACAGACCCGGGCCCATCGCCCGGCGCGACAAGGAGACACCATGGATCCCGCAAGCAAACTGGCAGGGCAGTCGAAACTGCCCAGGGTCGAGACCACCATTTTCGCCGTCATGTCGCAGCTGGCGGACCAACCACGGCGCCCTCAACCTGTCGCAGGGCTTCCCGGATTTCGAGTGCCCTCGAGAACTGCGCGACCTGGTGACCCAGGCCATGCACGATGGGCATAATCAATATGCGCCCATGCCAGGCTTGCCTTTGCTGCGCCAGAGAATTGCCGACAAGGTGGCCAGCCTGTACCAGGCCAGGGTAGATCCGGACGACGAGATCACGGTCACGGCGGGCGCAACCGAAGCCCTGTTCGTGGCCATCCAGACCGTGGTCCGACCGGGCGATGAAGTGATCGTCTTCGATCCGGCCTATGACAGCTACGAGCCGGCAGTCGAGCTGGCTGGGGGGCGAACCGTCCACCTGCCTCTGAGCGCTCCCGATTACCGTATCGACTGGCAGCGGCTGTCCGAGGCGGTCAACAGCCGGACACGCCTGGTGATTCTCAACAGCCCGCACAATCCGACCGGCGCCGTGCTGCAACCGGGCGATCTGGAACGACTGGCGGAGGCCATGGAAGCCAGTGACGCTTTTATCCTCAGTGACGAGGTCTACGAGCACATTGTGTTTGATGGCATGAGCCACCAGAGCCTGCTGATGAACGAGCAATTGCGGGCGCGCAGCTTCGTCGTCTCCTCGTTCGGCAAGACCTACCACACCACCGGCTGGAAGGTAGGCTACAGCATCGCGCCGAAACTGCTGACCAACGAATTTCGCAAGGTTCACCAGTACGTGACCTATTCGATTTCGATGCCGATGCAGCATGCGATCGCCAACTTCATGGCCGACCCCTCGTTCCACCTGGCACTGCCGACGTTCTACCAGCGCAAGCGCGATTATTTTCGGGCTGCCCTGGGCGATTCGAACTGGAAGCTGCTGCCCTGCGAGGGCACCTATTTTCAGCTGCTGGACTATTCGGCCATCAGCGATCGGCGCGATACCGACATGGCCCGCTGGCTGACCACCGAAATCGGCGTGGCGGCAATCCCCGTTTCCGTTTTTTACGCCGACAGGGAGGCCGTCCAGAACGAGCGCATCCTGCGCTTCTGCTTCGCCAAGGATGAAAAAACGCTGGACGAAGCGGCCGGTCGGCTTCAGGCCCTGAGCACGGTCTGAATCTGAGATACTCTGCGCACCGAAATCCGCCAACAAGAACCCGTCTCGCCATGAGCACCGAGTACCAAGCATCCGATATCGAAGTCCTGCAGGGGCTCGAGCCGGTCAAGCGCCGCCCCGGCATGTACACAGACACGACCCGGCCCAACCACCTGGTTGCCGAGGTGGTCGATAACGCCGTCGATGAGGTTCTGGCCGGTTACGGCAAGACCATCGTGGTCAACCTGCACGAAGACGGATCGATCGAGGTCAGCGATGACGGGCGTGGCATGCCGGTCGACCCGCATCCGGAACACAAGTTGCCCGGCGCCGAGCTGATTCTCACCCGGCTGCACGCCGGCGGCAAATTCTCGGGCAAGAACTACAAGTTCTCCGGTGGCCTGCACGGGGTTGGCGTGTCGGTGGTCAATGCCCTGTCGAGCAAACTGGTCTGCCGGATCAAGCGCAATGGCCAGGAGCACGAAATCAGCTTTGCCCACGGCGAGACACAATCACCGCTGACGGTGACCGGCGAAGTGGGCAAGCGCAATACCGGCACCACGGTACGCTTCTGGCCAGAGCCGTCCTATTTCGACTCGGCCAACATTTCCCGCCCGCGACTGAAGCACCTGCTCAAGGCCAAGGCCATCCTGTGCCCCGGCCTGAGCGTCACGCTCAGCGATCTCAAGTCCGGCGAGTCGGAGACCTGGCAGTTTGCCGACGGTTTGACCGACTACCTGACCGAAAGCCTCGAAGGCTTCGAATGCGTGCCTCAGTGCCCGTTTACCGGCAACTTTTCCGGCGCCGACCAGGAAGCGGCCTGGGCCCTGACCTGGGTGCCGGTCGGCGAGCTGGTGCAGGAATCCTATGTCAACCTGATTCCGACGCCGGCCGGCGGCACCCATACCAATGGGCTTCGCACCGGCCTGATCGACGGCCTGCGCGAATTCTGCGAGATTCGCAACCTGCTGCCTCGAGGACTGAAGCTGTCGCCTGAGGATGTCTGGGAGCGAATCAGCTTTCTGCTCTCGATCAAGCTGGCCGACCCGCAGTTTTCGGGTCAGACCAAGGAGCGGCTGTCCTCGCGCGCCGCAGCCAGTTTCGTTTCCGGCGTGGTCAAGGATGCCTTTGCCCTGTGGCTGAACCGGCACATCGCCGAAGGCGAAGCCATCGCCCAGCTGGCCATCGATCATGCCCTCAAGCGCCAGAAAGCACGAAAGCAGGTTGCGCGGCGCAAGGTGACCGCCGGGCCCGCCCTGCCCGGCAAGCTGGCCGACTGCGCCTCGACCGATCTGGAAGAAACCGAGTTGTTCCTGGTCGAGGGTGATTCGGCCGGCGGCAGCGCCAAGCAGGCCCGCAACCGCGAATACCAGGCCATCATCCCCCTGCGCGGCAAGATCCTCAATACCTGGGAAACCGAGCCGGACCAGGTGCTGCGCTCGCAGGAAGTCCATGACCTGGCGATCGCCATCGGCGTCGATCCGGGCTCGGACGACCTGTCCAAGCTGCGCTACGGCAAGGTGATCGTCCTGGCCGACGCCGACTCCGATGGCCTGCACATTGCCACCCTGCTCTCGGCCCTGTTTCTCAAGCATTTTCGGCCGCTGGTCGAAGCGGGCCGGATTTTCGTCGCCATGCCGCCGCTGTACCGCATCGATGTCGGCAAGCAGACCTTCTACGCCCTCGACGGTGAAGAGCGAAAAGGCCTGCTGGCCCGGATTGAAGCCGAGAACATCAAGGGGAAAGTTTCCGAAACCCGCTTCAAGGGCCTGGGCGAGATGAACCCGCTGCAATTGCGCGAATCCACCATCGACCCGGACACCCGCCGCCTGGTGCAACTGACCATCGACGACTCGATCAAGACCGACGCCATGATGGACATGCTGCTGGCCAAGAAGCGCTCGGCCGACCGCCGCAACTGGCTGGAAGAAAAGGGCAATCTCGCCGAAGTGGTGGTTTGAAAGAAGAAAAAAGCGACGCGGTTCTTGCCGTACCGTACGTAGCGAACGATTTCCTCGGTCCGACCTTTTGACCGTCGGGGGTGCGACCCCGACCTACGCGGTTGCAACCCGTTTTACAGTCTGAATTCCTTGCCGAGATAAACATCGCGCACGTTCGCGTCGGCCATCACTTCTTCCGGCTTGCCGTGGGTCAGTACCCGGCCTTCGCTGATGATGTAGGCGCGGTCGCAGATGCCCAGTGTTTCGCGGACGTTGTGGTCGGTGATGAGGATGCCGATGTGACGTTCGGTCAACTGCTTGACGATACGCTGGATGTCGCCAACCGAGATCGGGTCGACGCCGGCGAAGGGTTCATCGAGCAGGATGAAATCCGGGTTGCCGGCCAGGGCGCGTGCGATTTCCACACGGCGTCGCTCACCGCCGGACAGTGACACGCCAACCTGGTCAGCCAGGTGGGATACGTGCAGGTCGTCCATCAGTCGGCCAAGCTCGTTGCGGCGCTCATCGCGGCTGAGGTCCTTGCGCAATTCCAGGATGGCCATGATGTTGTCGGCCACGCTCAGCTTGCGAAAGATCGACGCTTCCTGGGGCAGGTAGCCCAGGCCCTTGCGAGCACGCTGATGCATGTTGGCGCGGGTCAGGTCGGTGTCGCCAATGCGTATGCGACCCCCGTCGGCCGGGACCAGCCCGACGACCATGTAGAAGGTCGTGGTCTTGCCGGCGCCGTTGGGGCCGAGCAGGCCGACGATCTCGCCCTTGGCTACTTCCAGCGATACGTCGTGGACAACCGCGCGCCCGCGGTAACGCTTGACCAACTGTTCGGCAATCAACATGGCCAGTGTGCCCCGCCGCAGATATTGTGACTTTCAGCGGACCGCAACAGGGTAAGCCGCAAGGCTATGGATCGCTTGATGACGGGGTACACTCAGTTGTCCGGGTCGGGCTCGGCGGTGGGTCGGACCCGTTCGGCGGTTGCCGGTTCGATCAGTACGCGGACACCACCGTCGCCAACCAGGTTCTGGCTGTCGAGGTCGTAGACCAGCTGGGAACCACTGAATGCGCCCTGGGGATTGCGGATGCGGGCGTTGCCGACCATGGTGATCCTGTTGCGGATGAAGTCGTAGATGAGTTCGTCCGACTCGCCCTCCACAGCGGTTCCGTCGTCCATGATGTCGTTCCAGGTAGTCGGCTGGCCGTACAGTTCGATCCGTTCAACCTCGCCGGCACTGTTACTGAAGGACTTGGCCTCGTCGGCATTGACGACCAGGTCGCCCCGGGTGATTCGTACGTTGCCCTGCAAATGATACGCGCCGGTACGCACGTCGAGGCTGCCGCCGTCGGCGTCGATTCCGATTGGTGGCGCAGGCTCTTCAGCCGCCAGGCTGGCGCTCATCATCAGGGCGGCCGCGAGAACGGCCGATGTCAGGACTGACAACCTGCATTTGTGCTTCGACATGATTGAAAAACTCTATTGTTTCTTGATCCAGTCTGATCATCAGACCTCCGGCGCGCAGCCAAGTGCCCGGCTGGCGCATTTCGACCGGCGTTATTGATTCGATTGTACGCTCAAGGCGGTGATGATGCAGGGATTCGGTTTCGATCACAAGCTCGCCAATGTCCTGTGGTTGGGTCAACACAACCTCGTTTTCCATGATCAGCAGCTCCTCATCGCGCTCGAACCGGCCCAGGCGTGATTCGCCCCGCCAGTTGCTGCCGGCTGGATCCAGGTGGAATCTCGGCTCCTGTATGGTGGCGATGCGGGTCAGCGAATGATGCTCGAGGCGTGGCCCGGAAACCAGCAGGGTCAGCTCGCCGTTCTCATCGCTGAAGCGGGCCGAAAAATCCGTCAGGGTGTAGTCGAAGCGGGTGTCGGGCATGACCGGTGTGGTCAGTGCGACACGCTCGCCGGGCAACCACCAGCGAATGGCAACGGCGGCAACCAGGGCCAGACTGGCGGCCAGAATCAGCCGCCAGCGCAATGAAAACTGTCCTGCCAGGCGCCCAGGGCGTCATCGGCAGCGAGTATCAGTTCGCACACTTCGCGCACCGCTCCGCGTCCGCCGGGCTGTTGGCTGACGAAATCGGCCCGTTCCCGGATCCAGGCCACGGCGTCGGCTGGCGCGCATTTGAGTCCACACAGCCGCATGGCCGGCCAATCCACCAGATCGTCGCCGGTATAGGCGACCTGTTCGGGAGCAACTTCCAGTGTCTCGATCAGCGTTTCGATCGCGGCCTTCTTGTCTTCACGGCCCTGCATCAGGTGTTCGATGCCCAGTTCGGCCATCCGTCGGCTGACGACATTCGATCGGCGGGCGGTGATCACGGCGACGATGATGCCATGGCCCATCAGTGCTTTCAGGCCGAGACCATCGCGGGTATGAAAAGTCTTGGATTCGATGCCGTCGTCGCTGAGATAGAGACGGCCATCGGTCATGACGCCGTCGACATCGAATACCGCCAGGCGAATGCCGGACGCCTTCTCGCGCAACGGAATCGCGTTCACGCTCATACCACGCCGGCCTGGAGCAGGTCCTGGAAATTGAGCGCGCCGATGAGTTCGTGGTCCGTTCCAACAACCAGCAGACCCTGGATGCGATGACTCTGCATGACCTCGACCGCCTTGGCCGCCAGTTCCGATGAGGCGATGGTGCGCGGGTTGGGGGTCATGATCTGGCTGACGGGAACCTGCCTGATGTCCGCCAGTTCTTCGACATGACGCCGCAGGTCACCATCGGTCACCACGCCGACCAGGCGGTGGCCATTTTCCAGCACCGCGCACATGCCCAGTCGGCTGCGCGTCATTTCAACGATGGCTTCGGCCAGGTTGGCGCTGATGTCCACGCGTGGAAGTTCAGGCCCGCCGTGCATCACATCGGCGACCGTCACCAGCAGGCGGCGACCCAGCTTGCCGCCGGGGTGGGAGCGGGCAAAATCATCGGCGGTGAAGCCGCGCGCTTCCAGCAGGGCGACGGCCAGCGCATCGCCCAGGGCCAGTTGGGCCGAGGTCGAAGCCGTGGGCGCCAGGCCGAGCGGGCAGGCTTCCTGGTCGACGCTGGTATCCAGATGAACGTCCGCATGGCGGGCCAGGGTCGAATCCGGGTTGCCGGTCATGGCAATCAGCCCGACCCCAAGGCGCTTGATGACGGGCAGCAGTCGCAGCAGCTCCTCGGTTTCACCGGAGTTTGAAAGTGCGAGCATCAGGTCCTCGCGCCTGATCATTCCCAGGTCGCCATGGCTGGCCTCGGCAGGATGAACGAAAAAGGCGGGTGTGCCGGTCGATGCCAGCGTCGCGGCGATCTTGTGACCGATATGCCCGGACTTGCCCATACCCAACACGATCATGTGGCCCTGGCATCCGAGGATCAGTCGACAGGCATCGACAAAGGAACCATCGACGCGGGTTGCAAGATCGGTGATGGCCCGGGCTTCGGTCTCCAGCACTTCGGCGGCGGCCCGGAGCAGGCGTTGCGGATCAATTTTCATATCTGGTGGATTCTAGCGGGTTTCCGGTGTCAGCTTCCGACAGCCATGTAGATCACCGCGGCCTGGTAAAGCAGGAAGCTCGCGAACAGGATGGCCGCGGTGGGCCGGTTGATCAGCCCGTGGCCACGCCTGCGCCAGGCCAGCACGAACAGGCCGACGGTAAAGACAAACATGATGGTGACATCGCGATGGAGAAGAATCGACTCGATGGCCATCGGGTGGACCAGGGCAGCAATACCCAGAACGCCCAGCAGGTTGAACATGTTGGAGCCCAGAATGTTGCCTATGGCCAGGTCGTCCTCTTTCTTCAGCGCGCTGGCCGCGGCCGCGGCCAGTTCCGGCAGGCTGGTGCCCAGGGCAACGATGGTCAGGCCGACCACCGCCTCGGATACGCCGACGATCAGCGCCAGCGTGACGGCGCCGTTGACCAGGATATGGGCGCTCAATGGCAGCAGGATCAGGCCGGTCACGGTCCACAACAGGGCCATCCGGGTACTCATGTTCTGAGGAATTTCTTCGGTCAGGCTTGCCGCGAGGGGGTCGGACTCCCCCCGGCTCATCCCCAGGGCGACCATGCCTGCCACCAGCAACATCAGCCCGCCGGCCAGGACCAGGCCGTCGACACGGCTGAACTGAAGATTCCACATCAGCGCCAGCGTCACCAGCATGATCACGCCGAGAACGGGAAACTCACGCTTGAGCGTGATCCGTTCGACCCGGAGCGGATAGATCATGGCCGTCAGGCCCAGGATCAGGCCGATATTGGTGATGTTGGAGCCCAGCGCGTTTCCGATCGCCAGCGAGGGGTTGCCGCGAACCGAGGCCATGGCCGAGACCAGCATTTCCGGCGCCGAGGTGCCGAAGCCGACGATCGTCAGCCCGACCACCAGAGGTGAAATGCCGAGATTGCGCGCCAGCGCCGAGGCGCCGCCCACGAGCCGTCCCGCCGCCCAGATCAGCAGAGTGAAGCCGGCAGCAAGTTCCAGCAGGGCGATGGCGAGAGTTGTCGACACGAATTGAGGTTGGCCGGTAGGCTGTTTGGTGTGGTGTTTGCGTTAAACTTAAGGGATTGGGTAACAAAACCCAAGCCTGCCCGTTCTCACACAGCCAGACCGATATGGATCCTGCAGCAATCGAACAACGTATATTACAGGCAATGCCTGCCGCGCGCGTGAGCGTTCAGTCCGACGACAACGTCCACTATACGGCGCGCATCATCAACGCAGATTTTTCCGGGCGTTCCCGAATCGAGCGGCACCGACTGGTGCACGCGGCCATTGGACCGGAACTGGGCCGCGAAATTCATGCCCTGAGCCTCGATCTGAAAAGCCCGGAGGAAGCCAATGACTGATTCTTTCGCGCCGACCTTCTCCCGGAACCACTGAACCATGGCCCGAATCCAGATTACCGGCGGCACGCCGCTCCAGGGCACCGTGGAAGTTTCCGGCGCCAAGAACGCCGTGTTGCCCATCCTGATGGCCTCGCTGCTGACGGACAAGCCATGCAAACTGGCCGGGGTGCCGCATCTGAAGGATGTCACCACCACCATGGAGTTGCTTGGCCAGATGGGCGTGGAGATTTCCCTGGGTGACAGTTTCGCGGTCAGCTTGAATGCCGCCGGGCTGCATACCGACGTGGCGCCTTACGATCTGGTCAAGACCATGCGCGCCTCCATTCTGGTGCTTGGTCCGCTGTTGGCGCGAACCGGC
This sequence comes from Wenzhouxiangella sp., assembly GCA_047921095.1. GTDB lineage: Bacteria > Pseudomonadota > Gammaproteobacteria > Xanthomonadales > Wenzhouxiangellaceae > Wenzhouxiangella. Next base: position 12,798 of record JBLRWT010000018.1, read on the forward strand.
GCGGCAAGGGTTTCCCTGCCCGGTGGTTGTGCCATCGGTGCCCGTCCGGTTGATCTGCACCTCAATGGCCTGGCGGCGCTGGGTGCCACCATCACGGTTGAATCCGGCTACATCCAGGCGCGCACTGATCGCTTGCGCGGTGCCCGGATCGTAATGGACATGGTCACCGTGACTGGTACCGAAAACATCATGATGGCGGCGACCCTGGCCGAGGGCACAAGCATCATCGAAAACGCTGCCCAGGAACCGGAGGTGGTTGATCTGGCCGAGTGCCTGATCAGCATGGGGGCGAAGATTACCGGCCACGGAACGAACACGATCACGATCGAAGGTTGCGATCGTCTGGCGGGCTTCGATTACAAGGTGCTGCCCGACCGGATCGAGGCCGGCACCTTTCTCGTCGGCGCCGCCATGACCGGTGGGCGCGTGCGCGTGATCAATGCCGCGCCGCATACACTCGACGCCGTGCTGTCCAAGCTCGAAGACAGCGGCGCCCATATCAGCACCGGTAATGACTGGATCGAGCTGAACATGGGCGGTCGGCGGCCAAAGGCGGTCAACATCGCAACGGCGCCCTATCCGGGTTTCCCGACCGACATGCAGGCCCAGTTCACGGCCCTCAACGCGATTGCCGAGGGAACCGGGGTGGTGCGGGAAAACGTGTTCGAAAATCGTTTCATGCACGTTCTGGAGCTTCAGCGCCTGGGTGCAGACATGCGCCTGGAAGGCAATACCGTCATTATCCGGGGTGTCAAGCGCCTGACCGGGGCGCCATTGATGGCGACCGATCTGCGCGCCTCGGCCAGTCTTGTCCTGGCTGGCCTGGTGGCCGAGGGCGACACCATCGTCGACCGTGTCTACCATATCGATCGCGGCTACGAGAACATCGAAGAAAAACTTGGCCAATTGGGCGCGCGCATCCGTCGCCTGCCGGCATGACTAACGAGATCAATGATCAGCAGACATTCAGCGCTTCAGAGCCGGCCTCCGGCAAGGCGCGCGAGCGCAGACATAGCCGGACTATTTCAAGCGAGCGGAACACGCGCAACCGGCCTCGTTCCGAGCGCTTCTTGCCTTCGGCAAACCGCACCCGGCCCGTGGCCTGCGCTGTCCGGTGGCCGGCTCTGAAGCGCCCGGAGGGCTTGCCTCTCAGCGTCCGTGGACAGCGCAGGCGAGAGCGCAAGGGCGG
>JBLRWT010000019.1:0-13877 GCA_047921095.1 Wenzhouxiangella sp.
ACCTGGCCGAAGGTGACCTCACGGTGCACGCCACCGTGACTGAGGACATCACCGGCGCCATCGCCGACTCGGTCAACTACGCCGTTGAAGCATTGCGCGACCTGGTTTCCGGTGTCAACAACACGGCCCAGCAAGTGGCGGTACAGGCGCAGGAAACACGCGCGACAACCATGCAACTGGCCGAGGCTTCCGAACACCAGGCCAAGGAAATTCGAGTTGCTTCGGACTCGATCGATGAAATGGCCCGCTCTTTCGATGACATGGCCAAGCGCTCCAGCGAATCCGCCGACGTGGCACAGAATTCGGTCGAAATCGCCAACCGCGGCGCCGACATGGTGCGCCAGACCATCACCGGCATGGACAGCATTCGCGACCAGATCCAGGAAACAGCGAAGCGAATCAAGCGCCTGGGTGAGTCATCCCAGGAAATTGGCGATATCGTCGAGCTGATCAACGGCATTTCCGAGCAAACCAACGTCCTGGCGCTCAACGCCGCCATTCAGGCCGCATCGGCCGGTGGCGCAGGCCGAGGATTCGCCGTGGTTGCCGATGAAGTTCAGCGACTGGCCGAACGTGCCACCAACGCGACGCGCCGAATTGAAGCGCTGGTGCAAACCATTCAGGCCGATACCGCCGAAGCCGTGAACTCCATGGAGCAGACGACAACACAGGTCGTTTCCGGTGCCCGTCTGGCCGAGGATGCCGGTGAAGCCCTGGAATCGATCGAGAAGGTCTCGAACGATCTGGCGGGCCTGATTCAGAACATTTCCCGCCAGGCGCAGGAAGAATCGCGCAACGCAACCAAGATCGCCCAGCTGATGAACAGCATTCGTGACATTTCGGTGCAGACAACCGAAGGGTCGGGCAAGACCGCGAAATCGGTCGCCAACCTGGCCGAGCTGGTTCGCGAACTTCGTGACTCGGTATCTGACTTCAAGCTGCCGGAGGAGGAGTCCTGAGGAACCATGATCGCTGCCAAGGCGAGCGAATCATGGAACCTGACGACTCTGCAAGGGAGATCAGTGACCCATGCGTAGCCACCAACCATTCAACCAGCCGGACGGCCCGCTGACATGACCAGCTCACATCTGAGCAATCAGTCGCTGCAATGGACACGTCCCTTGCTCGACGAACTGTGCGAACAGGTACGCCAGGCCGTCGAAAGCTTCGGTGATGAAGACACTGAGCGCCGGGAAGATGACCTCGATAGCGCGGTCGAGGCGTGCGAAAAGGTCGCCGGCTCGCTGGCTGTCATGGAATTTGTCAGCGGCCAGCGGATCGCTGAAGCCATGGGTCTTGCCCTGGATGCCCTGCGACAAGGCGAAGCACACGACGAAAATGCCTGCATCAGTTCGGTGCTCGAGGCCACGGCCATCCTGCCGGATTATCTTGATTATCTCGAAAGCACCCAGCGAGATGCCCCGATGGTGGTGCTTCCGACCATCAACGATTTGCGAGCGGCAGCCGGCGCCAAACTTCTTGATGAAGGCGTTTTCTTCCGCCCTGAACTCGACTCGGTCGAGTTGCCGGCAGCCAACAATCCGACTACAGCCACCCCGGCCGAAATGCGCCGCGTTTACCAGCATGCCCTGCGTGGCCTTCTGCTCAACAACCAGGATAGCGAGGCCATGCAACAACTGGCCGAGGTTGCTTTACAGGTGCGCGATCTTGCTGCCCTGCCGGATCCGATTCGGCGCGCTGCCTGGGCCGGTGCGGCGGTCTATGAGGGGCTGAAGGAACAACAGATTGCCAGCGGGCCGTCCATCACGCGTCTTTTTGCGCGCATGGACGTCATGCTCAAGGAAGCCAGCGAAGGCGGGGATCCGGAACAACTGGCCAGCAAGGCCGACGACCTCGCTCGCGGCTTCCTGTTCCAGATCGCCATGGCGCGAGCCGAGTCACCGCTGGCGGTCGAAGTGCACGAAGCTTTTGCACTGGCAGAACATGCACCGGACCAGATGACACAGGCCAAGGTTTTTCTTGCCGGGCGAAACCGGGCCCTGTTTGCCGCGGTCACGCTTGCCGCACGTGAGGACCTGGCCCGAATCAAGGAAGCGCTTGGGAACCAGCTCGAGCGCGAGAAAGACCCGGAGGTGATGCAGCACCAGACCGCGATGCTCGAATCAGTCGGCGAGAGCCTGGCCATGCTGGGCCTGGATCATCTTGCTGCAAAGGTCAAGGCGCAAGCGGGCAAGCTGGCCGAACTCGGGACAGACCCCGAGGACCCAATCCTGCTCATGGTCGCTCGCGAATTGCTGGTGGTTGAGTCCCAGCTGGAGGAGAGCTTCGGTCTCGCTGCCGGTCTGGATTCGGATTCTGATTCTGAAAAAGCCGGTGCCACGCTTCTGCCGCCATCCGAGCGTCGACGGGTGGTCAAACAACTGGTCAAGGAAGCTCTGGAAGACCTGGCTCATTCCAAGCACCTGCTTGATGCCATCAATCGCCAGAAAGCCGATGCTGGCGCGGTCGTCGAAGCCAAGGCTATCCTCGACCGGATCGCAGGCGCACTTTCCATGTCCGAACTGGACGAGGCGGCCGCCATGATCAACGCGGCCGGTCGCATCGCCGTCGACCACCTGAGCAGTGGACCGACGGCCGCCGATGGTGAGGCGCTCGAAACGCTCGCCGAGACTCTGACGGTTACCGAGTTCTACCTGGAAAGCCTGACAACACTTGACGAGCGCGGTGACCGCTACCTTCATTCGGCCCGCGAGCGACTGACCAAGCTGGGCTACTGGTTGACAGACGCACCAGGCGGGTCAGCCGAGGCGGTCGATCAGGCCCCGGTTGAAGCAACAGCGGTCGAGCAACCGGCGTCCAGCCACACCAACAGTGAAGACGAATACGGCATCGATGAACTCGAGACGCTCGAGGCATCCGGCGAGCGGCTCGATGACGACGAGGAACTTGACTTCGACACGGATGATTTGGTCGTCGACGAACTTGATCTGTCCGACGCCGACCTGAATTTTGACGAATTGGATGCCGACCAGGAGCAAACCCAGGTCGAGCCTGGCAAACCGATATCCTCTGACCACGAACAGGCATCGGGCGAAGAGCCGGAGCCAGAGGCTGACGGGGAGCCTGCAGAGATCGAGACAGCCGAAGTCAGCAGCGTCGACGCGGACGGATCGGCTTTCGATGATTTCGATATCGTGGAGATTTTCCTCGAAGAGTTTGATCAGGAACTGGAATCTCTGGAGGCATTGCTGCCGAAATGGCGGGACCAGCCCGCCAATGAAGAACACATCATAACGATTCGACGCGCGTTTCACTCCCTGAAAGGTTCAGGTCGGATGGCCGGCGCGACGGAAATCAGCGAGTTTTCCTGGCATTTCGAGAACCTCGTCAATCGCGTGATCGACCACCAGATCGAGGCAAGCGCTGAAGTCATCAGCCTGGTCGCCGACGCAGTGGCAGCCTTGCCAAGCATGCGCGCGCGCTTGAGCGGCGACGGCGATGGTGATTTCAGCGCACAGCAATGCAGTGCACTGGCCGAACGCGCCGACCTGGCAAGCGAAGGCAAGCTGGTCGTAGAGCCCAGCGAAGAATATCAGCCGCCTGAACTTGAAGACCTTGATCCGACCTTGATCGAGTTGATGATCAAGGAACTGTCGGAAAACCTGGATGCCATGAACGAATGGCTGGCCGGCTCGGAAGAAGCCGGTCATGCAGCCTTCGTTGACGAGCGCCTGGTACGTGCCGTTCATACCATGAAGGGCACCATGCGGCTGGCCCCCATCGGAGACGAGAGCGAGACGGCCCAGATCCTTGAAGCCTATCTCGAGGAACTGTCCCTGTGCGGCGCCTCCCCGTCCGAGGCCGGGTTGGAAGCCATGTCGCACTGCGCCGAATTGTTCCAGCAGCGCCTGGATCGATTGCGGTGCGAGCGGGTTGCCGATGACCAGTTTGCAACCTCGTCCCTGGCAAGCGAACTTCGCGATCTGCACAACAAGGCGCACCGCGACCGGACCAGTGAACAGTCTACCGACTATGCCAAGGCAAGCGCTTTCTATCACGCCGATGATGCCTCCGAAACCCGGGGCGAGGCCGATGGTGACGATGCCTTCAGCTCCGACCTGGCGACCGAAACGGACGCCGCCGAGACTGACCGCGCTGATATCGACTTTTTCGAGGTTGCCGATGAAGAAGTCGCCGCACCGGCAAGCGAAGAGGCCGGCACCGATGGCGAGGTCGAAGATGTGTCCGAAGATACGGCCGAGACCGTAGCGGAAAGCATCGACGAGACGCCGGCTGACGAGCGGATCGACGACCAGACCGACGACCAGACCGACGACCAGATAGACGACCAGATAGACGACAACATCGGCGATCGGCTCGAAAGTGGCCAGCCGAGCGAAGATGAAGTTGCTGCCAGCGAGCACGATGAAGCGGTTGTCGACGAGCTGGAGTCCGTAACGGAAGAAACCAGTGATGCCGACGAGTCTACCGACAAGACCGACACCGACGACGAGCTATTCCTCGAAGAAGAGCTGGTCGCCGATGATGACGCGGCAGACTTCGTGCCTGATCGTGCCTCTGGGATTCACGATGACCAGGACCGCACGGACAAACAAGCGGGTGAACTGGTTCACGTTGACTACAGCGAGATCAACGAAGAGCTACTCGAGGCCTTTCTCGAAGAAGGCCAGGAACTGCTTGAGCACGCCGATGGCCTGTTGCAAAAGTGGCGTGAAGCACCCGATGACAAGAGCCTGATAACCGCACTGCAACGCGACCTGCACACCGTCAAGGGTAGCTCGCGCATGGTCGGGCTCAACCCCCTGGGCCAGGTGGCTCACGTGATGGAAGAGTTGCTCGAAGGAATTGCAGCCGGGCTCATCAAGGTCACGCCAGAACGTATCGACGCCCTGGAGGCTGGTTGCGATCACCTCCATTCGATGGTCGATGCCGTCCTCAAGCGCGAACCAATGCCTGGGCAGCCCGTCGAAGCGATTTTTGCCGAGGAGGCCCAGGAAATCGAGGATTCGGTCATTGTTCCGCGGGAGGCAGCGGAAATTGATGACACCACCGCCGAGCCGGGACAAACTGGACGGGTCGAGAATTTGCGCGTTCCCTCGGCCCTGATTGATGAGTTGGTCAACTATGCCGGCGAAATCAGTATTTTCCGCTCCCGGCTCGAGCAGCAGATCAGCGTTTTCCGTAACAACGTTGGCGAAGTGGACGAGACCGTCATCCGCTTGCGCGATCAGTTGCGCAAGCTGGAAATGGAGACTGAAGCCCAGATCCTGGCTCGCTACGAGCGCGAACACGGGCCCACCGACGAAACGTTTGATCCGCTGGAGCTTGACCGCTACTCGACCATTCAGCAGTTATCGCGCGCACTGGCCGAATCAGTCAATGACCTGACCAGCCTGACCGGAATCCTTGATGACGCCACCCGGCAGTCTGAAACGCTGCTGATGCAGCAATCCCGTGTCAATACTGAACTGCAGGAAGGCCTGATGCAGGCCCGCATGGTGTCATTCAACACCCTGCTTCCACGTTTCAGGCGCGTCATCCGCAATGCCGGTCGTGAGCTGGGCAAGAAGGTCGAATTACGGGTCGATCTGAGCGGTGAAAGCGAACTGGATCGGAATATTCTCGACCGCATTACCGCGCCCATGGAGCATTTGCTGCGCAACGCCGTCAGTCACGGTATCGAATTGCCCGAAGACCGTCTGGCATTGGGCAAGCCTGAAACAGGGACTGTCAGTATCGAGGTCGGACGCGAAGCGACCGAACTGGACATGCGGGTGTTCGACGATGGCGCAGGACTGGACCTTGAGGCCATTCGCGCGCGTGCAATTGAGCGCGGACTGATCCGTACCAACGAAGAGGTTAGCGAAAAAGGCCTGACCCAGGTCATCTTCCGACCCGGCTTCACGACCGCCGACCAGGTCAGTGAGCTTTCCGGTCGAGGAATCGGCATGGACGTCGTTGCCAACGAAGTGCGTCAGATCGGCGGCAGTGTCAGCGCCAGCACTGAAGCTGGCAAGGGCGCCCGCTTCACCATCCGTATTCCGCTGTCGCTGACGGTCATGCAGGCGATCATGGTGCGGGCCGGTGATCGGCACTTCTCAATCCCCTTGCAGGCAGTCCGCGGGGTGACTCGAATTCTGGCCAGCGAGTGGCTGCGTGAAATCGAGGGCACTGATCCGCACCAGGACTACGCCGGCGATGAATTTCCCTTGCTCGAACTGGAACCGCAACTCGACTTTGCATCCGAAGAGGTTGGCAGCGGTACCCTGTCGTTGCTGATGATCGAAGCTGGCGACCAGCGCGCTGCACTGCGCGTCAGCGAACTACTCGGCCACCGCGAAATCGTGATCAAGCCGGTCGGCCCTCAGATCAGCTCAATTCCCGGCATCCTGGGCGGGACCATCACCGGCGATGGCCAGGTGGTTCCAATCCTTGATATGGGTCCGCTGATCCGCCGGGCATTTGAACTGAACATCATTCCTGGACAGGGCGCCATTCGTGAAGCTGAACGAGTCCAGGAAGTCAAACGAACCCCGCTCGTGATGGTGGTTGACGACTCGATCACCATGCGTCGGGTGACCTCCCGCGTACTGGAACATCGCGGCCTTGAGGTGGTCACCGCTCGCGATGGCCTGGATGCTGTCGAGACCATGTTCGACCGGATACCGGATATCATTCTGCTCGATATCGAAATGCCGCGGATGGACGGATACGAACTGGCCACCCATGTTCGTAACGATCCGCGCCTGAAAGACATTCCCATGATGATGATTACCTCACGAAGCGGCGAAAAGCATCGCCAACGCGCCAGGGAAATCGGCGTCAATGACTATCTGGCCAAGCCGTACCAGGAGGCCGAACTCGTCGCCCACGTTTTCGACCTGCTCAAGATGGCAACGCCGGAAGGATAAAGCATGGCAGAGACCGAAATCCGAAGTGTGATGGTGCCGTTGACCGGTACCCATATTCTGATCCCGAACGCTACCGTGGCCGAGGTGGTCGGCTTTATCGACCCGGAACCGGTATCAGGCGCACCAGACTGGCTGCTGGGCACGTTCGTGTGGCGTGGCTGGCAGGTTCCGCTGATCAGCTTCGCGAACCTCACCGAGCATGCAGGGAAAGAGTCGACCAATGGCGCCCGACTTTGCATAACGAAAACGCTGGTCGCGAGCGAAAGGATGCCTTATATCGCCATCCTTGCACAGGGCTTCCCGCGCTTGACGACAGTGACCGAGGACAATCTGGTTGAAGTCCCTGCCGATTCAAAGCCAATTGCCGTGGCCGGCCGCGTCATTATCGACAGCACCGAAGTCATCATCCCCGACCTCGACCGGCTCGGCCACCTCGTGGCCCACGCCGCGTTCGGTTCGTTGCCGTTGACGGGGTAAAGGCGGGGAAAAGGTAAAAAGGTAAAAAGGTAAAAGGTAAAAGGTAAAAGGTAAAAGGTAAAAGGTAAAAGGTAAAAGGGATAGCTGAAACCGTGGGCTTTGGGTTTTTATAGCTTTTCCCTTTCACCTTTCACCTCTCACCTTTCACCCGCTCTTCCCAACCGACTTGCGGCTGCGAATCCACTTCATCAACACATCCCACTCTTCCCAGTCCTGCCATGCCAGGTAGGGTGGCAGGTCGGATACCGAGAGACCGCGTTCGGAGGCCCTGACATAGTTCATCGATTCGCGCAGTTGAGCGATGACCGGGATGCGGAAACCGCCCAGGAAACCGGTCAATTCTCGGTAAACAATGGTGTTGGACTTGATCCGGTTGGCCACCAGGCCGACCTTGACGTCACCGCTCTGGATGGGCTTGAGTTCGAGCAGGTGGTTGAGAAATCGCCATGCGGCGCGCATGTCGACCGGCGAGGGCAGGACGGGCACGAGGACGGTCTGGGCGCGGCGCAGAACCTTGCCCAGCTCGGGGCCGGAAATGGCAGCCGGGGTATCCAGAACCAGGGTGTCGGTCTCGGCGGGTGCGCGAATGGGACCGTCTTCGGCATTCAGACCGATGATGGCCGGGTACTCGGCGGGGCGTTGGGTCAGCCAATCAGTGGCTGATTGCTGGGGGTCCATGTCGCCCAGCGCGACAACATGACCGTCCCAGGCCAGTGCGGCGGATAGATTTGTTGCGATGGTGGTTTTTCCGCAACCACCTTTTGCGTTGACGACCGCGATGGTGCGCATGCCTGCTGGCCTCCGGGCTTGGTGTTATCGTCGTGGATCCGGCAGCCCGGAATGCATCAGCCAGGCTTTCAGGTCCGCGTCATAGCGCCAGACCTCGCGATGATCGATCACCCGCTCACGCGAAGTATGGACATGGTAAAGCCGAATCCTGGCCAACCGTTCGATGCTCTGGCCGTCGGGCGCCGCCACAACCTGGCGAACCCGGTATTCGGTTGTTCGGAACTGGTGCAGACGTTCAATCTCCAGCGGCGTGACCGGGTTTGCCGCCAGCCATTCCGGGTGCATGAAATCAACCAGGGCGTCGTATTGATTCCAGCGCACATTCGCCGTCCAGGCATCAAAAGCTTCCTGGCGCTCGCGCGTGGATTGATTGCCGCCGCAAGCAGCCAGCAGCAGAACAATAGTCAACAGGATCAGGGCACGTTGCATTGCGACAAGGCTCTCCACCATCTCAGATTCGTTTCAGGGCAGCATACCGGGCCGAGAGCGTCGCCGCCACCTCGCCGTCCACCACGACCCTGGCTTCCAGTGGCAACCGTGAACGATCCTTCGCGGCGAGATCGGCGATAAACAGGTCGCAGGCCGACTTTTCGGGCCAATCGCACTCGACATCGAAACCGCCCTTGACCGGCTTGAGATAGCGGATTTCACAGCGACCGATCACGAGGTCGGCCTCCTGGCCATGACGCTTGAGCAGCAGCCGGGGCAGGGACCAGCCAGCCAGGATCATCGCGCTGGCCATGGCGCCGCCGAAGGCCGTTCCCTTGTCGTTGACATTGGGCTCCAGCGGCAGCGAAAACGACACGCCCCGCGCGTCAAGACGGTTCACGGAAAGCCCCATGGCCGCACCCAGCGGAATTCGCTTGGTCAACACCTGGCACAGCCATTCGATTTCATTCTGGTCGTTCTCGCTCATGCCGCCATTCTACAGCGGTGAGGGGGCGATACGGTCTCCTGGGCGGCGTCCCAGCCCCTACAATAGCGTCCATGTCCAGCCAGCCACCGCTTCCGTTCGTCGCCCGAACCCTCATGCCGCGTGAAATCAGAGCCAATGCATCAATGGCGGTGGCCCTGGGGGCGCTGGAAGGTGGGGTGGTCGGCGTGGTGGTCAAGAATCAGTTCGACGGTGTGGCCGATCCGGTCTGGGTCAACCTGGCGGTTGCGCTGGTCGCCGGTGCGCCGGCCTTTTCCAACATGCTGTCGCTGTGGATTTCCAGCCTGGCCGAAGGACGTGACCGCACCGCCTGGGTCTCGGTGCTGATGCTCGTGACGGCGGCTTTCCTCATCATCATGGCGTGGACGCCGATCAGTGCCGTCGGCCTGGTGTTGATCACTGCCGGAATGATTGCTGCCCGGCTCGGTTGGGCCGGCGTCATTACCCTGCGCGCTGCAATCTGGCGGGCCAACTTCCCGCGCCATGTGCGCGCCCGGATCACCGGCCGCATCACGGTGATCTATTCGCTGATCATCGCCGCAACGGCGGCCATCATCGGAATCGCGATGTCCTGGTGGCCCGAATCCTGGCGGGTGTTGTTCATCGGCGCAGGCCTGATGGGGCTGATCGCTGCCCATCGCTACCAGCGCACGCGGATACGTCGTGGCGACCGCCTGCGCAGGGCCGAAGCGGCGCAGCGCCAGGACCGTCGGGGCGGCCAATTGGTTGCCTGTCTTCGAATACTGGCCACGGATCGCTGGTACCGGCGCTACATGCTGACCATGTTCGCGTTCGGCTCCGGCAACCTGATGGTGATTGCCTTGCTCGTGATCCTGCTCAGCGAACAGTTCGGCTTTGCCCGCTTCGAACAAGTACTGATCACCACCACCATCCCGCTGATTGCCGTGGCTTTCTTTACCCCGATATGGGCCCGGCGGCTGGATGCGGTCCACATCCTCGATTATCGTGCCCGCCAGGGCTGGAATTTCGTGCTCGCCCTCGGCCTGTTCACGATCGCCTCGACCACCGGGTGGAACTGGCTGTTCTGGGGCGGGGCGCTGGCCATGGGCGCGGCGTCCGCGGGCGGCAAGCTGGGCTGGAACCTGGGGCACAATGACTTCGCCAGCGACGATCAATCGACACTGTATATGGGCATCCATGTCACTCTGACGGGCATTCGTGGACTGATCGCACCATTGGCAGGTGTACTCGTTTACCAGCAACTCGAGACCATCGAGCATGGTCTGGGCCGCTGGGTCCTGTTGTTTCCATTCAGCCTGACGCTGGGTGGCGCCATCACCTTTGTCATTCTTGCTCGCCTGAGGCGACGTGACATGGAGAAGCCTGGAGGTGCTTGAAGCCTTGCTGATGCTGGCGGTGATGAACGAGACCGTCACCCTTGCCCCATTGCAGGTCCGCGGCAGGGACCTGGATCCAACAGCGGCACAGGCCACTGCTGAACTGAGCAATTTCGAGCTGGAGGCGATTCGTCCCACCCATCCGGCCGAGATCTTTGCCCGACTGCCGGGCACCTGGGTGACGCGCGGTTCGGGTCAGGAGCATCTGACCGCCATTCGCTCGCCGCTGCTCGCAGGGGCTGGCGGTTGTGGCGCGCTGCTGATACTCGAAGACGGCATCCCCATCCGGCCGCCGGGATTCTGCAATGTCAACAACTTCTTCGAAGTCAATCTGCTTCAGGCCAGCGCCGTCAGTGTTCTGCGCGGGCCGGGTGGGCTCGGGCATGCCTCAGGTGGCCTGCATGGCGTGGTCGATGTCGGTACCCGATCACCGCAACTGAACCCGTTGAACAGCCTGCGGCTGGAAGCCGGCAGCGATGACTACCGCCGGATCGACCTGTCGTTGACCGGTCAGCTCGGGCAGGGTTCTATCGGCATTGATGCCAATGCGACCGACGCCGGCAGCTTTCGCGTCGATGAGGGGTATGAGCACCAGTTCCTGACGGTCAATCATGTTCAGCCCACGGCGCGCGGCCATTGGCGAACGACGTTCAGCAGCGCCCGGCTGGATCAGGACACCGCCGGCTTCATCATCGGCAGGAACAGCTTTCGCGATGATCAGGCCCGGCGTGCAAACCTCAACCCGGAGGCCTTTCGTAGCGGGACCGCGCTGCGGTTGAATACCCGGGGTGAATGGATCGACGAGGCCGGGACCGAAAACCGGCTCAGTTTCTTCGCCCGGCGCTCGCGCATGACCTTCTTGCAGCATTTTCTGCCCGGCCAGCCGCTGGAGCGCAACGGCCAGCGCTCAGGCGGTTTGCAGTTCGACCAGCAGCGCTTTGGTGACCGGCTGGACTGGGATTGGGGCGTGGATGCCGAGGTGTTCGGAGGCGACCTGTTCCAGTTCCAGGAAAATCCGGCCACAGGTTCGCCCTTTCTTGTCGCGACGCGTCCGGTCGGGCGGCATTACGACTACGATGTCAACGGTCAGCGCGCGGGCGGTTACCTGGCCGGCACCTTCCGCTTTGATGACAACTGGCAACTGCGTGCTGGCCTCCATGCTGACTGGATTCGCTACGACTACTCTACGGACCTCGAGCCCGGAAACCGGGCCGAGGATGGCAGCGAGTGCGGTTTTGGCGGCTGTCTGTTCACCCGGCCTGCCGATCGCACCGACCGGTTCTTGAACCTGGCGCCCGAAGTGACCCTGAGCCGGCAGGTCGGTAACGGCCTGGCCTGGCTCCGCATTGCCCGCGGCTTTCGCGCGCCGCAGGCCACGGAGTTGTATCGACTGCAAAGCGGCCAGACGGTCGCCGATCTCGATTCCGAGACCCTGGATGCGATCGAGCTGGGTATGCGCGGCGGGCAGCGACTGGCCTGGGAGGCCGTCGCGTTCATCCAGCGCAAGGACAACTTCATTTTTCGTGACGCCGAAGGCTTCAACGTCAGCGACGGCAAGACCGGTCACCACGGCATCGAACTGGCCCTCAGTCACAACATCCGTCCGGGATTGACCGCGGCAGCCCGCGGCACCTATGCGGTCCATTCCTATCGTTTCGATCGCGATCTGGGCGGCGAAACCATTGTGTCGGGCCGCGATATTTCTTCGGCGCCGCGCCAACTCTACAGCGCTGATCTGTCCTGGCGTCCCGGTCAGCGCTGGCAGGCCCAACTGGCGTTTGAATCAACCGGCGCTTATTGGCTCGATGCGGCCAACACCCGTCAATACAGTGGGCATCGCTTGTGGCACGGCTACCTCGAGCACGAATTCGTCAATGGTTGGCAAGCCGGATTGAGAGTGCGCAATATTCTTGATCGACGCTATGCCGAGCGGGCCGACTTCGCCTTCGGCAATTACCGCTATTTTCCGGGGCCGGGCCGCAGCCTGTTCCTGAACCTGGGGCGCCAGTGGTGACTCCACCCGGCTGGTAGTTGGCAACGACGGCGCATCGCGCTAAGCTTTGCCATGGGGTAAATGGCGATGGATGGACCCTGCGGGGCATCCAGATCGAGGTTGGCAATGGCGAAGAAGCGATTTCCGCGTCACATCGGGTTCATTCCCGACGGCAACCGCCGCTGGGCGGTCGGGCACGGCATGGCCAAGCAATGCGGCTACGCGCACGGCATTGAACCGGGCCTGCGCCTGTTCGAGGAATGCCAGCGGCTCGGTATCGAAGAGGCATCGATCTACTGTTTTACCCAGGACAATACCCGGCGTCCGTCAATCCAGAAGAACGCCTTCCGCACGGCCTCTGTTGCATTTGCCTACGAGATTTTCCGCCGCGGCGCCGCCTTGCTGGTGGTCGGCGATGAAGATTCAAGCCAGTTTCCCCCTGACCTGATCGAATTCCGGCAACGCCGCGGCAGCGGCATGAAGGTCAACCTGCTGATCAACTACGGCTGGGAATGGGACCTGAACGGGCTCAAGAACGGCGGCTTGCGCTCCAGCGATGTGTCCCGGCTTGATTTGATCGTGCGCTGGGGCGGCGGCCGTCGCCTGAGCGGCTTCCTGCCGGTCCAGTCCGTCTATGCCGACTTCTACATCTGCGACCAGTACTGGCCCGATTTCGAACCCGATCAATTCCAGAACGCGCTGGATTGGTTCAGCCACCAGGACCAGACCTTGGGCGGATAACCCCTTTCACCTTTCACCTTTTTACCTTTCCCCCGCTATTCAGGCGGATCGATCTGGTTCTGGATGGAGGTGTTGAGGCGGAACCAGCCGGCGATGCTGGTGCGGTCGGTGTGGGCGGTGAGGACTTCGTGGGGGATCTGCTCGCTCAGGAACAGTACCTGGGTGCCGGCGCGGGGTTCGATGGTGGCCAGGGTGCGGTTGCTGTCTTCGGCGTAGATCACGAGTTCGCCGCCGTCGCCGGGTTGCCAGTCGGGGTTGAGGTAGGTCACGGTGGATATGACCCGGTTGGCGGCACCCTGGAAGCTGTCGAGGTGGCGGCGGTAGAAACCGCCTGGGGGGTAGTGGGCGAAATGGCCTTCGAACTCGAACAGGCCAAGGAAGAGTTCGCGGTTCAGGGCCAGACGCAACTGCTCCATTGCGGTCAGGAAATGTTGTTGGACGGCGCGTTTGCCCGACAGCCAGAAGATGCGATCCCGGCGGATCTCGGACTCGATCTGGAAATCTGAATGACGGCCGATGCCTGCCCGGTGCAGGCGATCGGCTTCCATCAGTTCTGCAAGTTCATGGCGCAACGCGATGACCATTTCGTTGCTCATGATGTGCTGGCCACACCACCATCCCTGTTGACTCAAGGCCGTGCCAAAGGACGCCGGCAGTGATCCATCATCATCGATGGTCAAGGCTTGCGAACG
>JBLRWT010000020.1:0-13424 GCA_047921095.1 Wenzhouxiangella sp.
TCGGCATCTCCCGGAGCGATGACTTCGTCCGGGCTAAAGCCGGCATCCTGCAAATGTTCCTTCGCCCAGTCCAGCGCCTTGCGCGTGTCCTCCGTCTCTTTGCCTGAGACGATCAGCAGGCAGGGAAGACCTTTCAGCAACGGGCTCATGGCGACCATTTCCACGCACTTGCGCGTGGTCGGGCTGCCGTCGAATGCGATGGCGAAGCGTTCGATCGGTTTGAACTGGCGGGAGGCGACCAGCAGCGGGCGATGGACCGAGCGGACCACGCGCTCAAGGTTGGCGCCAAGATGGCCGGTATTGAAGTCGGCCGATTCGCCGCGCTTGCCGATCACGAACAGTCGGACCTGTGATTCCATCTCGGTCACCGTTTCAGCCAGGGCGCCGTGGCGCTGAATGCCGTCTGGCGCCGTGATGCCCGCCTGCTCGGCGCGAGCGCGGGCGTTGTTCAGCAATTCACGACCCTGACGAATGGCAATCTTGCTGTTGCGTGCGTCCAGTTCCACCAACTCCGTCAACAGTTCCGATTGCGTACTCATGCCGATATTGCCGCTGAAATCGGCCTCCGGCGGGCGAGCCGGCTTGCGATCGAGCACATGCAGGAAGGTCAGGCTGGCAGAAAGGCGCGTGGCTGCCCAGGCTGCGTGATCGACCACTGGATCGGTATAGATCGACGCATCCAGGCAGGCCATGACGCCACCGTCAACGGGAATGATGTAGGGCTTTACGCTCACTGGACTGACTCCTCAATGGCCCGGCGACTGATCCGCGCCAGGCTTGTCATGCACTCCGAGACGATCAACCATGGTTCGACTGGCCTCGTCCATACCGATCAATTCAACCTCAACGCCTTCGCGCCTGAACTTGAGCACGATCCGGTCCAGGGCCCCCACGGCACTCAGGTCCCAGAAATGGGCCCGGCTGACATCGATCCTGATGTGCTCGATGACCTCGCCGAAATCGAACGAATCAAGGAACTGTCCCGCCGAGGCAAAGAATACCTGGCCGGTCACCGTGTAGCGACGGGTAGCGCCCTCGTCTTCCAGCCGGCTGCTGACCGTGACCACCTGGCTGACCTTGCGCGCGAAACCCAGCGCAGAAAGCAATACGCCGGTCAGGACACCCTTGGCCAGATCATGGGTCGCCACGGTGACTACCACCGTACCCAGCATGACCAGGCTGGAGGTTCGCGGGTGGTGTTTCAGGTTGGCAATCGATTGCCAACTGAACGTCCCGATCGCAACCATGATCATCACAGCGACCAGCGCCGCCATGGGAATCAAGCCGACCCAGTCGCTCAAGAATACCACCATCAACAACAGGTACACCCCGGCTAGCAGACTCGACAGTCGGCCGCGGCCGCCGGATTTGACGTTGATGACCGACTGGCCAATCATGGCGCAGCCAGCCATGCCGCCGAAGAAACCGGACACCATGTTGGCAATGCCCTGCCCCTTGGCTTCGCGATGCTTGTCGCTGGGCGTGTCGGTCAGGTCATCGACAATTTGCGCCGTCAGGAAGGATTCCAGCAGGCCGACCACCATGAGTGTCAGTGACACCGGCAGGATGATCATCAGGGTCTGCAGGTTCCATGGGATATCGGGCAGCAGGAAAACCGGCAGGGCATCGGGCAGTTCGCCCTTGTCGCCCACGGTCGGAACCTGAATGCCGAAGATCATGGCGGCGCCGGTCAGCAGCACGATGGCCACCAGGGGCGATGGAATGCGTCGCGTCAGCCGCGGCAGGCCATAGATGATCACCAGGCCGGCGACCACCATGGGGTAGACCGCCATTGGCACATTGATCAGTTCCGGAATCTGGGCGAGGAAAATCAGGATGGCCAGGGCGTTGAGAAAGCCGGTGATCACCGAGCGTGAAACAAACCGCATCAGGTCAGCCAGGCGCAGGTAACCGGCCAGGATTTGCAGCACGCCGGTCAGCACAGTCGCAGCCAGCAGGTATTCCAGGCCATGATCGCGCACCAGGGTGACCATCAGCAGTGCCATGGCCCCGGTCGCCGCAGAGATCATGCCTGGACGACCGCCGGTAAAGGCAATCACTACCGCGATGCAGAAAGAGGCATAAAGACCGACCTTGGGATCGAGACCGGCGATCAGCGAAAAGGCGATTGCTTCGGGAATCAGAGCGAGCGCAACAACGATGCCGGCCAATACGTCGCCGCGAATGTTGGAAAACCACTCGCGACGAACCGACTGCAGAAAATCCATGAAAAAGCTACCTCAGGCCGCCAAGGGCCCAATGATTTTATAAATGTATATGGGAATGAAGTCAGGCTGGTGACTGCCCGGACAACTGGCCCGCTTTCAGCCCGTAATGCGGGCTCTCGCTACTGTTTGCTTATTCGGCCGGGCGCATGCGCGAGGTCTTGATCCGGAGATAGACCGCCGCCGTTTCCGGGGTGGCGGGTGCGTCGCCATCGACAACTGACAGGGTGGCGGTTTCACCCTCGGGCACACCAAGAATCGAGTCGGCCAGGTGCTCCCATTCACCATCGCTTTGCTGATGCACGCCGATATGCAGCCACAATGAGCCCGCCGGCGCCATATCGATTCCGGCCGGCCGCTCGACTTCAACCTCGAGGCGCCAGGCCGAGGTTTCGTCACCGACTTCCATGTTGGCCGGCTCACCCGCCTCGATGATCAAGGTGGGCGTGCCCCGTTGCTCGCCGTCAATCCACAGTTCGGCTTCGACCAGGAACTGCTCAGCCGCAACGATCACGCTGAAGCTCAGCGCAATGACGGCCACGATTGAGCGCAAAGGCAGGCGCCGCATCAGGCTTCCCGGTTACGGAAGCGTTCAGGCAGGATTTCGACTTCCGGCTGGTCCTCACCTTCCTTCTGCACCGGCATCAGATCCTGCTTGGAAACACCGAGGATGATGGCAGCGTTACCTGCGATATAGATCGACGAGTAAGTCCCGACCACGACACCGATGATCAACGTGAAGGCGAAGGCATGAATGATTTCGCCTCCAAAATAAAACAGGGCCAGCAGCACCATCAGGGTGGTCAAAGACGTCATCAAGGTCCGGGCCAGCATCTGATTGATCGACAGGTTGCAAAGCTCGGCTGGCGTACCTTTCCGCTTGATGCGGAAATTCTCGCGCAATCGGTCATAGAGCACGATGGTGTCGTTCAGCGAGTAGCCGATGACCGCCAGCAAGGCAGCCACGACGGTCAGGTCGAAGTTGACCTGGAAAATCGACAGAATGCCGACCACCAACAGAATGTCATGAACCAGGGCAGCGACAGCGCCAACGGCAAAACGCCACTGGAAACGGAAGGAAACGTAGAGCAGAATCCCGATCAGCGCATACAGCAAGGCCAGTCCGCCCTGCTCGGCCAATTCCTGCCCAACCTGCGGCCCAACGAACTCCACCCGTCTCAGATCAATGGCGGGCTCGTGATTACGAAGCGCATCGAGTACGGCCTCGGAGAGTGCGGCACCGGTTTCATCGGCCTGGTCGGCCGGCATGCGAACGACGATGTCGCGCGCCGCGCCAAAGGTCTGAACGACGAAATCGTCATAACCGGCATCGGTCAGGGCCTGGCGCACATCACCCAGATCCGGCGCTTCCGGGTAGGCCACTTCAATCAGCGTGCCGCCCGTGAAATCGAGCCCGAGATTGATCCCGCGGGAAAACAGTGACGCGACGCCGATGGCCAGAATGATGGCTGAAACAACCAGGGCAATCTTCCGCCCGGCCATGAAGTCGATCGAGGTGTTGGCTTTGATGATATCCATAGAATTTCCTCTAGATCGCCAGCGACTGGACGCGTTTGCGGCGACCGTAGATCAGGTTGACAATGCCGCGCGTGCCGATGATCGCGGTGAACATGGAGGTCACGATACCCAGGCTCAGGGTGACGGCGAAGCCCTTGATCGGGCCGGTACCGAACATGAACAGCACGATCGCGGCAATCAGCGTGGTGACGTTGGCATCGGCAATGGTCGAAAAGGCCTTTTCATAGCCCGAGCGGATCGCAGATTGCGGCGAGATGCCGTTTCGAAGCTCCTCCCGTATTCGCTCATAAATCAGCACGTTGGCATCCACCGCCATACCGACAGTCAATACGATTCCGGCGATCCCGGGCAGGGTCAGGGTAGCACCCAGCATGGACAGCAGGGCCACGATCAGCACCAGGTTGGCTGTCAGGGCGATATTGGCCACCAGGCCGAAGACCTTGTAGTAAAGCGCCATGACCACCAGCACCAGGGCGAAGCCGATCATGACCGAGCGGAAGCCCTGGTCGATGTTGTCCTGCCCCAGGCTTGGCCCGACGGTGCGCTCCTCGATGATCTGCATCGGCGCGGCCAATGCACCGGCACGCAGCAACATGGCCAGCTGCGAGGCTTCGGTTGCCGAGCCCAGGCCCGTGGTCTGGAATCGACCACCAAAGGGTTCGCGCGTTACCGCCGCCGAAATGACCTCTTCGACTCGACGCGTACCGTAGACTTCTTCGCCGTCGACGACGCGGGTTTCGGGACGGTGCTCGATAAACACCACCGCCATCCGGTTGCCGACGTTCTGGCTGGTGTGTTCCAGCATCCGGCGGGCGCCAACGCCATCCAGACTGACTACCACGTTGGGCTGACCGGTATTCTGGTCGAAGCCGGCGGCGGCATGAACGAGGTTGTCACCTGAAGCGATGACCGTGCGCGACAGCAGGATCGGGTTGCCGTCGCGATGGAAATAGAGGCGGGATTGCGGCGGGATGCGGCCGGTTCGGTGGGCTTCGAACGGATCGTTCTGCTCGTCGACACCGCGGTATTCAACCGTCGCGGTTGAACCAAGAACACGCTTGGCCTCGCCCGGATCCTGCACGCCAGGCAACTGAACCACGATGCGGTCGGCGCCCTGTTGCTGAATGATGGGCTCGGACACGCCGAGCTCATTGACCCGGTTGCGCAAGGTGGTGATGTTCTGGCGCAAGGCGGTCTGCTGCAAATCGGTCAGCACCGCCTCATCGATCTGGGCCCGGATATTGAAGGTCTCGGAACCGTCGCGAGCCTCGAGAATCAGCTCGTCAAGCTCGCGGTCGAGGATGCGCATGGCAGCCTCCCGGTCTTCGGTCGTTCGCAGCTCGGTGATGATCTGGTTGCGATCCAGACGAACCGAGCGGTAGCGAATGTTCTCACCACGCAGAATCGTCCTGATGTCACTGACAAAGCGTTCGAGCTGCTGGATACGGGCGGTATCCATGTCCACCTGCATCAGGAAGTGCACTCCGCCCTGCAAATCCAGGCCCAACACCATCGGTTCGGCATTCAGAGCCCGCAACCAGGCTGGTGTGACTGGCGCCATTTGCTGGGCAACGACGTACTCATCGCCCAGCGCATCGTCCAGCGCGTCACGCGCCCGGGCCTGGCGATCCATGTTGTCCAGCCTGACCATCAGCCGGGTGGGCTCCTGCTCGATCAGGCCATACTCGATCCCCTCCGACTGCAGGATGCCTTCAACGCGGGCCTGTATGGTTTGATCAAGTTGAAAGCCGCGAATGGACGACACCTGGACAGCAGGGTCTTCACCAAACAGGTTGGGCAGCGCGTAGACGAGCCCAATACCCAGGGCAATGATCAGAAGGGCGTATTTCCAGGCCGGGAATCGATTCATGAGGTCATTTCTTGATTAAATAATGGATCAATCAGTTGGCTGCGTCGATCGTGCCCTTGGGCACCACCTGGGCAACTGAATGCTTCTGCACCTTGACTTCAACACTGTCGGTCAGCTTGACCGAGATGAAGCTGTCGCCAACCTGGGTCACGCGACCGAGCAGACCACCGGAAGTCACGACTTCATCACCAACCCCAAGGCTTGAGACCAACTGGCGGTGCTCCTTGTTGCGCTTCATCTGCGGGCGAATCAGCAAAAACCAGAAGATCACGACAATCAGGATCAGCGGAATAAAGGTACCCAGCATGCCGGGCGCATCGGGTGCGGCGTCCTGGGCCATCGCACTGGCAATCAGAAAATCCATGGTTCAAACCTCGGTTTTTTACGTTCTGACGATATGGGGCCATTTCGCCCCAATACAAACGGCCAATTATTGCACAGGCGAGAGCGCGGGACCACCAGCTACGCGTGAATACCGGTAGACCGGCTTTGATGTAATTGACGCGTCAGAGCAGGAAAGGTTCCGGCGGCGGTTCAGCCTCCCGTCATTCCAGAAACATCGCATCCCCGTAACTGAAAAACCGATACTCCGCCTCGATCGCGTGCTGATAGGCGGCCAGGATCTGTTCTCTTCCGGCAAAGGCGCTGACCAGCATCAACAGGGTCGATCCCGGAAGGTGAAAATTGGTGACCATGGCATCAACGACCCGGAAGTCACAGCCCGGGTAGAGAAACAGTCGACTGTCGCCCACGTAGGGTTTGAGTTCACCGTTTGCCGCTGCCGTCTCCAGGGCCCGGACCGCCGTGGTGCCAACCGCCACAACGCGTCCGCCACGAGCGCGGGTCTGCCTGACCTGGGTGATGAGTCGCTCATCGACCGTCAGCCATTCGGCGTGCATCTGGTGATCGGCCAGGTTCTCCACGCGAACCGGCTGGAACGTGCCCGCGCCGACATGCAGCGTACAAAAACCTTTCTCAACACCCAGTTGATCAAGGCGCGCCATGATTTCATCGTCGAAATGCAGCCCCGCCGTGGGCGCTGCCACGGCGCCGGGCACATGACCGAAAACCGTCTGGTACCGTTCCCGGTCCTGATCATTATCGGGTCGCTGAATATAGGGCGGCAACGGCATGTGGCCGACCGAGTCAAGCAACTCCGCCCAATCGGGCCCATCCAAGACCCTCACCAGCCAGAATTCGCCTTCCCGGCCCTCGATATCATGCCGCGCGCCGCCTTCGACCACGCCTTCGATCACAATGGCAGCCCCAACGCCGGGCTTGCGATTGGCCTTGAGCTGAACCAGGGCGAGACGCGAATCAACCAGACGCTCGACCAGAATTTCCACCTTGCCGCCACTTTCCTTGCGCGCCCACAGGCGTGCCGGAATGACGCGGGTGTTGTTGAACACCAGCAGGTCCTCGGGCCGCAGCAAATCGGGCAAGTCAGCGAAACGGCGATCACTCAACTGGCCCGTCGCCCGGTCCAGATGCAGCAAGCGGCTGGCCGAGCGTTGCGCCAGCGGCTGCTGGGCAATCAGACGTTCGGGGAGGTCAAACTGGAAGTCGGAAACTTTCATCGGCCAGGAAGATTCAATCAACCCTGTATTCTACGGTTTGCGCACATTTGCGTCCTGCCAATCGTGCATTGCTAATCGTTTTCCTTGCCTTGGGTGCCGCCTATCCGGCAGACTTGCAAACCATGACCCAGAACGCCCCCCTGCTGATTGATCTGCACAGCCACCTGCTGCCGGATTCACTACCCGATATGGGCCTGAAAGGATTTCCTGTGCTTGAAGGCTCAGGCGACCAGCGCCGGATCACGATCAACGGCAAGTTCTTTCGCTCCGTCGGCCAGACCTCGTTCGATATGGCCCACCGTATCGAAGCCTATGAGAAGGCCGGGGTCCAGGTTCAGGTCGTCTGCACGGTGCCGGTGATGTTCAGCTACCACCTGCCCGCCGCACCGGCATCGAAGCTATCACGCTTTCTCAACGATCATATCGCCGAGCAGCAGCGCGACTATCCGGGCCGCGTCATCAGCATGGGCACCCTGCCCCTGCAGGATGCCCAGTTGGCCATCAACGAAGCCGAGCACTGCGCCCGCGATCTGGGTCTGCCGGGGGTCCAGATCGGCTCGAACATCAACAACCGCAACCTCGACGATCCTGAATTGTTCGAGGTACTGGCCGCCTGCCAGGATCTGGGTCTGTCGGTACTGGTGCATCCCTGGAACATGATGGGCAAGGAGTTCATGCCCGACTACTGGCTGCCCTGGCTGGTCGGCATGCCGGCCGAGTTGTCCCGGGCGATCTGCTCGATGATCTTCGGCGGCGTGCTGGAAAGGCTGCCGGACTTGAGGGTTTGCTTCGCCCACGGCGGCGGTTCGTTTCCATTCACCATTGGCCGGATCGAACATGGCTTCAAAATGCGTCCGGACCTGGTCGCCCATCGCAACCCGGTCAATCCGCGTGACTACATTGGCCGGTTCTGGGTCGACTCGGTCACCCATGACCCCAAGGCGCTGGCTTACCTGATCGAGGTCATGGGCGAGGACAAGGTGGCGCTGGGTACCGACTACCCCTTCCCCCTGGGTGAACAGGAACCGGGCGCGGCGATTCGTGCGCTCAATCCCTCGGCGGACCTGGCCGACAAACTGAATTGGAAGAACACCCTCGCTTTTCTCGATCTACCTCTCGAGAGCGTCGGCATCCGGCCATGATCGCCCGCTTCCACTTCGCTGGCGCCGAGCGCCGGGTTGACCTTGGGGCCGGAACCAGCCTGGCGATCCCGATTGACCGCGACGGTCAACACCCACGCTTCTTTGTCGATCGCCAGGTTCGCTTCGAGCCGCTCGCGATCGGCAACTTCACCGGTCGGGTCGCGACCGGCGGCAGCTGCAACGCCGAGATCATCACCTTCATTCCACACTGCCATGGCACTCATACCGAAGGCGCCGGCCATATCACCGGCACCGCAGAAGCGGTGCAGGAAACACTCGCTCCCGGCCTGATTTCAGCAGCGCTGATCAGCGTCACGCCGACCCACGAGCACGTCGAGACCAGCGTCGGAACCGGCCCGGTGATCACGGCAGCAGCAATGGACTGGCCCGAGGGAGTGCAGGCCTTGATCATTCGCACCCTGCCAAACGACCCGGCCAAGTGTCGCCTTGACTATGCAGCAAGCCCGCCCTACCCGCTGCTCTCGGCCGAAGCCATGGCGAAACTGGTTGAAGCAGGCATCGAGCATCTGCTGATTGACACGCCGTCAGTCGATGCCGCCGACGACAGTGGTCGTCTGCGTCAGCATCGCAGTTTCTGGGGCATGGGCACGGGTGATGAACGGCCAGCCGAGAGGCGAGCCGCCTGTACCATCACTGAAATGATTTATGCCCCGAATGAGCTGACCGACGGCCTGTTTCTGCTCAGCCTGGGTGTCTCGGCCCTGCGTGGTGACGCCAGCCCGAGCGCTCCAGTGGTATTCCGGATGCAATGACAGACAAAACGACCAGCCCATTTCCCGTCGCCGGCCATTTCCGCGACCGGTTCCGAATACCGCCGGGACCGGGCAAGCAGTCCAGTATTTACCTGTGCGGCAATTCCCTGGGTCTGCAACCGATCGCCGCCGCCGAAGCCGTTTCGGCGGAACTTGAGCGCTGGGCAGCCCTGGGCGTGGCCGGACACTTCGACGGACCGCTGGCCTGGATGCCCTATCACCGGCTGGCGACGGACAACCTGGCGCTGATCACCGGCGCCCGACCCCACGAGGTCGTAGCGATGAATACGCTGACCGTCAATCTGCACCTGATGATGGTCAGTTTCTTTCGCCCCGACAAGCAGCGCCGTCGCATTCTCATCGAGCGTGGCGCCTTTCCGTCCGATCGCCATGCCGTGGCCTCGCAGCTGACCTTTCACGGCCTGGACCCGGACAAGGATCTGGTCGAACTGGCGCCGCGCCGCGACGGACTGCTGCACGAAGCCGATATCGAGGACTACCTCGAACGCTATGGCGACAGCGTCGCGCTGGTGCTCTGGCCCGGGGTGCAATACGCCACCGGCCAGGTCTTCGACATGGCCCGAATCGCCCGGGCCTGCCAGAAGGCCGGCACGGTCCTGGGGCTCGACCTTGCCCATGCCGTGGGCAACATCCCGCTGGCCCTGCACGATATCGGCGTCGATTTCGCCGTCTGGTGCAGTTACAAGTATTTGAACGCCGGCCCGGGTGCTGTGGCCGGCTGCTTCGTGCACGAGCGCCACGCCGAACATGACGGTCCGCGCTTTGCCGGCTGGTGGGGCCACGACGAGAAAAGCCGGTTCAGAATGGGCCCCGAATTCACCGCCAGCCGGGGCGCCGAGGGCTGGCAGCTTTCCAACCCGCCGGTACTTGCCCTGGCGCCCCTGTGGGCTTCGCTGGAACTGTTTGCCGAGGCCGGCATGAGCCGCTTGCGCCAGGCCTCGCTGGAGTTGACCGGACACCTGGCCACAGCCCTGCATGAGCGGGTCGATCAACAGATCCGGATTGTCACGCCGCTGGCGCCACACCGGCGCGGTTGCCAACTTTCTTTGGAGGTTCGTTCCGGTCGCAAAGCCGGGCGCGAACTGTTCGAGCGCCTGGAGGCCCATGGCGTGGTCGCCGACTGGCGCGAACCGAACATCATCAGAATTGCACCGGTCCCCCTGTATAACGACCTGGACGATGTAAACCGCTTCGTCGAACTGGTGGAACGATTGATCGATGTCTGACGGAAACCTCGCATGAAGGCATTGAATCAGTGACCAGCCCGATGACAGTGACGATCGTCGGCGCCGGCCTGGCTGGTTCATTGCTCGCGGTCCTGCTGGCCCGACAGGGCAGATCGGTCGAACTGTTCGAACGCTTCCCCGACCCGCGCCGCAACACGGTACCGGCGGGCCGGTCAATCAACCTGGCGCTGGCCGAGCGCGGTCGCGCGGCACTGGCCACGGCCGGGCTGCTGGAGCGGGTGGAACAGTTCGCCCTGCCGATGGCCGGGCGCATGCTGCATGACGATGAGGGCCGGACCCGTCTGCAGCGCTACGGCCAGCGCGATGACGAAGTGATCTGGTCGGTCCATCGCGGCCACCTGAATATCACCCTGTTGGACGCCGCCACGGAAGCCGGCGTCGAGATCCACTTCGATCGCAAACTGCAGTCGGCGGACTTCGATCAACGCCAACTCTGTTTCACCGATTCCGATGGCCTTCGGCACAGCACGGATTTCGAACTTGCCATTGGAGCCGACGGGGCCGGTTCGGCCCTGCGCCAGGCCATGAGCCAGGTCCGGGACCTGGGTACCCGTGAAGAACCGCTGGGCCATGGCTATCTGGAGCTGACCATTGCCCCCGGCGCCGACGGCAATTTCCAGATGGCCCCGGAGGCGCTCCACATCTGGCCGCGCGGCGGGTTCATGATGATCGCCCTGCCCAATCCCGACAAGAGCTTTACCTGCACGCTATTTTTGGATGTCGATGGCGACCCTGGCTTCAAGCAGCTGGAGCGGCCGGCCGACCGGCGCGCATTTTTGGAGCGGCACTTTGCCGACGCGGTTGCCAAGATGACGGACCTTGACCGGGAACTGGCCGAAAACCCGGTCGGCTACCTGGCCACGCTGTATGTCGACCGCTGGCGCCTGGACGATTGTGCCGTGCTGCTGGGCGATGCCGCTCATGCCATCGTTCCATTCCACGGACAGGGCATGAATGCGGCCTTCGAGGATACCGTGGCGCTGGCCAGGCTTCTGGAGGGGCATGCCGATACCGGCGAGGCGCTGGCCGCCTTCGAGGCTGAGCGCAAGCCGAATGCCGACGCCATTGCCGCGATGGCCCTGGACAACTACCTGGAAATGCGCGACCGGGTTCGCGAGCCGCGCTTTCACTTGAAAAAAGAGCTGGAGTGGGCCCTGGAGCAGCGTTTGCCCGGGCAATTCATCCCGCGCTACTCGATGGTGATGTTTCACCCTGAAATCCCGTATGCCGAAGCCTTTCGGCGCGGCCAGATCCAGGCCGAACTGCTGGATTCGCTCACTGCAGGTCACGAGACCCTCGACTCGATCGATCTGGACGCCGCCAGCCGCAAGGCTTCCAGGATGCTGCCGGCCGTCTGATTCCGACGGCCGGCACGCCCAGATACGCTGGTCTACTGACAGGTCAGATCAAAGGACAATTTCTCGATCGCCTCGTCAATGCTGATTTCGTGCTGCAAGGGTGCGCCGAGGGTGAATTCGATCAACTCGCTCGCCGCAGTTTCGCTTTCAAAGACAATGCCGTAGGCTCCAACCGGAACCGAATTGTCTTCAAAGCTCATCGCTTCTTCCGGACAGTTCGGGCAAAAGCCGCGGAACTCGCGCACTTCCACCGCATCATCGGCAGTCTCGCCGAACGCAAAAACCCAGCGCCCGATCCCGTCATCGTCGAAGAAGTAACGAATGAATACCTCGACCGAGTCGGTGACCACGATCGACGTGCCGCCCAGGGCCAGGCCCGGCCGGTGCCAAAGGCCGCTGTAACTGACCGGCTCACCATTGATTTCAGGGCAGGTTTGCGCGGCGTCCGGGGTCATGATTTCAGAGCCGTGAGCGCCGTTCAGACGCCATGCCATAACCATCTCGCCAGCACTGATACTTGTCAGGCTTACCTCGCCAACCGTGTCCACGGACTGACGCTCTCGGTTGCTGGTTGCCCGAAAGATCGGTGCGCGCCACACCGACGAATTCGGATCTGGAGCGCCAGTGGCGATGTAAAACGCCGGCAGGCCGTCCTCATCATAGGTGTACCAGACCATCGCCGCATCACCGCCAAGCTGCCAGTCGATCCCCTGAAAAATCAAACGGCTTTGCGGGCTCCACAGGCCAAAGGGTGTGTCGAGCCGCTCCGTTTCCGACAGATCTGCACGTACATGAACCAGGCGTTCCTCGCTGGTGGTGTTTTCCAGCACCACGTAATAGCGCGCCGGCTCCGGAGCGTCGATTGCCAGGTCGATACCGCTCGCCGAGCCGCTGCCCGATGCCAGTACCGACGCGGATGGCGGCGGTGTTTCCGGGGCCCAGCCTGCCACTTCTGCGTAGGATGCCGAGCGAATGGTCGCATTGACGCCATCATCGCCCTGAACATTGACCTGCAATTGGCTGGCGGTTGGTGGCAGGTCAATAAACAGCTTTTCATGAATGGTGTTGGGCGGGATCACCACAGGCTGGCTCTGTCCGTCAAACAGGGCGGTCGCCTGCGGCTCATTGTCGCCAGTACGGGTAATGGAGACCGGGAACACGCCAGAATCGGCCAGCGCATCCGGGGTGGAACTGATGCCAACAGCACCCATCCAGCGCTCACCCTGTCGCATGGCAGGCTGATCCCAGTAAAGTCGCAGACTCAGACTGCCGCCGACATGTACGCCCGGTCCGCTGAGCACCAGGCTGTGATCGCTGGCGGCGGCCAGCACCGCGATATCCAACTCGACATCGTCACTGGCGCCGTCGGATGAGGCTTCCCAGTTCTGAACCAGGATCCACCAGGTGCCGGACTGCGGTTGAGTGATCAGGCATTGTTCCAGCTCATCGGGTGTGATCGAGCGGCAAACTTCCTCACCAGGTTCAGCCATGCCGTTGCCATTGTCATCACGGCCAACAAACAGGTCGATGTCCGGTGCGCTTGAAAAAATGGTTTCTGCAGTCAATAGAAGGGCATCCTGCGGCACATCGATCAGAAAGGTTTTCGTGCCTTCACCATTTGAGTACGGGTTGCCGGGCGTCGGATCCTGGGCGAGGCTGAACTGGTGGCGGG
>JBLRWT010000021.1:0-13184 GCA_047921095.1 Wenzhouxiangella sp.
TGCGCGGCAACGATGTCTGGAAGCGCTGGCCGCGAAGCGTGCACGCCGCGGCGCAGCAGGTCTGTCGGACGCGCGGTAGTGAACCGGGCTGGCTGAAGAAGATTCTGCAGCTGCACGGGCCGCCGGCGTTGCCGTGGCACGCAATGCTGCGGCGTTTCGTGGAAAAGGTCCGTACCGGCGCGTATCACTGGACGCCGCCGAACCGCCGCTACCTGGGCCAGGGCATGATCCTGCCGGGGCGCAGCGGCGAGCGCCTGCGGCTGGCCGTGGCCATCGACTGCTCGGGCAGCACCGGCCCCGTGATCGACGTCTTCCTGCGCGAGCTCAAGGGCATCCTGGACAGCCACGGGCGCTACGAGGTTCGCGTGCTGGCCTGCGACACGCAAATCCGTTTGGACGAGAGATGGTCCGATGAGCATCCGGTGCCATCGAGACTCGAACTGCCGGTCGATGGTGGTTCGGACATGCGGCCGGTGTTCGACCGCCTGGCATTGGAACCACCGACGGCACTGGTGTTCCTGACCGACGGCGATGCCCGGGTAACCGAAAGGACGCCGCACTGGCCGGTCTTGTGGTGTCTGCCGCGAGGCGGTACCAGGCCTGCGAGCTGGGGCGGCGCGCTGACGCTTCCGGCGGGTTGAGATACGAATGAATGCGGGTTCGCAGCCCCGGCGACCGTGCCACGGTCGTCGAGCAGCACGACTTGCAGGTTGGCTCCGGTATTTCCCACGCCGTCGAGCCGGACCGCGCCAGCCTTGCGGCGCTGGCCTCCAGCACGCCGCTGGTACCCCTGTTGTTGATCGCCGTCGATGGCCAGCCCGGCCGCCACCGAACGCCTGAACGATGTCGATTGGGGTGAACTGGTCGGATGCAATGATCGGTTGCCCTTGAACCGATTGTGCTTGCGCTGATGCGGCAGACGGCCCCGCGTTCGACCCTGCTGACTGCCCCAACGATATTAGCAAGCCTCGGAGCATCCTTGGCCGTGCCTGATCTGGCACCTTGGCGACAGCCTGGCACAGCACGGTCTCAAAGGCTGAGACTGGCTAGAAATTCTGACGGATGACGGTGGGTGTTCTCTGCAGGTCACCGATCTCGGGCGTACCCAAGCCGATAAGTCGCAGGGAATTACGGTCAGGGGAGAAGCTTGGTTCAGTCATTATCCGGGATGTATTCGGCCAGGTCCTCGAGTCGACAGCCCAAGTACGCGCAAAGCTTATCCAGAACATCGGTCCGGATGACGACTCCGTGTTGATTGAGCATTTTACTGAGCGTGCCTCGATTGATTGCCGTGGCCTCGGCAACCTCTTGAAGACTGATTCTGCGCTTTTCCCGAAATTCGAGATCTGCGATCTGTTGCTTGAGTTTAAATCTGATCATTTTGGACGAATGTTGAAAAAAATCGACGTAAGGGGTTGCAATTGAACAAAACATGCCTATAATGATCACCAAGCGTTCAAAATAATCAACGTGCGCTGGGTATCAACAACATAGGAGTGCCATCATGAACAGTGACTATATCACCGCCGCGCAACTTTCGAGGGCCATCGGTTACGACGAACGAACAATTCGCACGCAACTGAAGGATTCGGTCTTGATTGAAGGCATTCATTACATCAGGCCGTTCGGTCGACGCCGTCTATTGTTCAACTGGCCGCGCATTCAGCGCGATATGGTCAAGTTTTCCAAGAACAGACAGCCTGTGCGAGATCAGGCAGTGTCTGGGGAGCACTGATCATGGCAAGCGTCCGAGCCCGAAAAGACACCGGAAAGCTGTTTTTGGATTTCGTGTACATGGGTCGGCGCTGTCGTGAGCAGACGCCCCTGATGGATTCAGCCAAGAACCGCAGAAAGCTGAAAAAGCTGCTCGCCCAGATCGAGGAGCAGATTGCGCTGGGCATGTTTGATTACGGGGCGACTTTTCCGAAATCCAAGCGCGCCGCCCAGTTTCCGTCACCGGCCGTGGCGGGCAGGGCGGGGGTGCCGGCTGCGCCGCCACCGATGGCCAGTTTGGCGCCCATGCCCGAGGGGCCGACAACGCCGCTGTTTTCCGAGTTTGCCGAGACCTGGTTCGCCGAGTGCGAGCCCGGCTGGCGGCCGCGCTACCGGGAAACCGTTCGCGGCGCGCTGGACCAGCATCTGCTGCCGGCCTTCGGCACCAGGCCCGTCCATGAGATTCGTCGTGCTGACATTCTGGCGTTCCGGGCGGAGTTGGCCAAGAAACCCGGCCGCGGCGGCCGGCGGATCAGCAACGTGCGCATCAACTCGGTGATGCTGTGGCTCTCGCAGATTCTCAACGAGGCCAGCCTGCGCTTCGAGTTTCCGCCGGCGACCACTGGCATCAAGCCGCTGAAGACGCCCAAGCCGGACGTCGAGCCGTTTTCGCTGGATGAGGTCAACAAGATCGTCGATACCTGCCGACCGGAGTGGCGCCCGTACTTCATTACCCGATTCTTTACCGGGCTGCGTTCCGGAGAAATACACGGCCTTCGCTGGCACTGTCTGGATTTCGAGCGCAACCAGATCCTGATCCGCGAGACGCTCGTCGACGGTGAAATCCAGCAGGGGGCCAAAACCTACGACTCCTGCCGTGATATCGCTATGTTGCCGCTGGTCCGCGAGGCGCTGCTGATCCAGCGAGCGGCCACGCCCGAGCACGTGGAATGGGTTTTTCACGCGTCAAATCACCAACCGATCGATACCGGTAACTTTACCGCGAGGATCTGGAAGCCCTTGCTGGGCTACCTGGGCCTGCGCTATCGGCGGCCTTACCAGACGCGACATACCACGGCCACGCTGCTTCTTGCTGCTGGGGAGAGTCCGGAATGGATTGCCCGGCTCATGGGGCACGCGAACACGGAAATGCTGTTTACGCGTTACAGCCGCTATGTGCAGGATCTCACACGGAAGGACGGCTCGGCCATTGGCCAATTGCTGGACCAGCGCGGCCCGCGGATGCGACCCGAGGAACCGTGCAAACCACGCGATAGCCGCAAGCAAACAACCAATCCCCGGCCCGCGGCCAAACCCGGGCCCAGTCAAAGGAGAACCCAATGAGACAGCGGATGCATTATCGCCTGGTTGGCCCGCGACCGGCCATGATTGCCAGGCACCTGATCAATGTGTTCGGGATTTCCCCGGGCGGGGCACTGGCATGCATTTTGGCCCCGGAGGGCCCGGCATGCAATGAGACTGCGCTACGCGCCTGGGTCCAGCGCAACCTGGCCGACCTCGCCAGTCACCCGGTGGCCAACGTGCTGGTGGTGCTCGAGGAACGACTACTGGCGGCCTTGCAGGCCGCGTGTCCCGAAGGGGAGGGGGCGATCGAAATCCCGTCTCCGATTGCGTTGCAGTCGGACCTGCCGCATCCGTATTGGGAACGAACGGATGCATGTTCCGCAATGGCCGGCAACCCAGCCTGCCGGCGACGTATCCGGCGCTCGCCGGTCGACGCGAACGTATCTCACCGGACCAGCGATCAGAGGAAGGAGCAGCCATGAATGACACAAGCATCAATCATCAGTGTTACAAATCCAAACTGTTTCGCACCGGCAACATCCTGCTGGCATTGGTGCTGGCGGTGCGGGGCTTGCCGCGCACCTGGCAGCCCGAAGAGCAACCGGTCACCCGTCAGTCGGGCTGGAAGATCTATGCCGATGAGATCGAATTACTGGATTCGATCGACCCGCATCTCCGTATCTTCCAGTCGGGTGTGCTGGCGGCAGCCTTGATGACAGTCGCGATCGACCCGGCCGTGCTTGAGTTCTGGCGCCAGGTCAACGAGGAGCGCTGGACGCGGCACCGCGATGGTTGCATTGACCCGGCCGGTTGGCTGTTGCAGCAGATCCTGCGCCACAGCGGAAACCGCGAGGTCGCGCTCCGACCTGAATATCAGCATTACCTCTTCCAATCCAGCCTGGCGGCTGCCATGGCCTGGTGCGAGCAGTCCGAGCCCGCGCCCTTTGCGGCTGACGGCCCATCCCGAGTGGCCATTGATGCATTACTGGAACAGGTTCGCACGACCAAAGGTCTGCGGCGTGCGCCGGATGGTTTTCGCACCGTTCAGTCGCTGAGAGGGCGCATTCCACGGCTTGGCCCCAGCGTGATCGAACATTCGGGCGACATCAAACTGGCCGCGCGGATGGCCGCCGGTGTGGCTCACCTGAATGAGTTTTCCCATTGTCCCGAAGAGTTGTCGGCCGCCCGTCAGCGGCTGGCGGAAATGGACATTCCGGGCGAACGGGCTGCGCCTGGCGTGCTGGCCGCCTGCCTCGTAAGTCTGGCCCGAGATCCATCATGCGCTGGCATCTGGAACGATGTCTGGGCCGGACGCTGGTCGCATGACCCGGACCTTGGTAGCGATGTGGCTGGCCTGATCACGCGATCAATCGATGTCCATAACCGGCGCCGGGAAGGGGTTAAGGGCCAGGCCCGGTTATTTGCACGGGTCATGATGGCCATCAAGAGTCATGTCCAACGCACCGGCGTGCGGGCGTATCGGCGCAAGAATATTTCGCAATCGCGTCGCGTGTGGGTCTCGCGCATCCTTGATGCATGGCAAGCCCTACCCATCGACGATGGCCCGATCATCCATATCGGCCAGGTCCAGACTGTCTACCAGGGTGAGCCGGCCGACCAGGCGCGCGCGCCATGTCAGTATCGACAGGGTCGGGGTCGCGGCCGGACTGGCCGGCAAGGGGAACTGCTGTTCGAGCGCTATCACCGGCGTTCGGGTAAGCCCCGTCCTGGGCGGCTGATCGACCGGACCCATGAGCAGGTCGGCTATGACTACGCCCTGGAGAGTGACGGAGAGCCGCTTTGGGTGTGTGAAGTGAAAACAATCGATCGCTGTGGATTCCGATTCACGGAAAAACAGTGGCGCACGGCGGAACAGATGCGCGAATGTTACTGGCTGATTCTGGTGGAGGATGGAGGCGATGGCGAGCCGACGGTACACTGCACTCCGGATCCCTTCCGCTATCTGAATCCGCGTAAGGAGACTCAACTGATCCCCAGGACCGACTATGTCGTCAGCGTAAAAGATATGCGTAACATTCGGGGCAGGGCGCTTCCCCTTTCGCTGGAAGATACAGCGAACGTCCCAAATGTTACGGATGCCGACGGATAAAGGAAGCTGCCAACGTATGGATCCTGGTCGGTTTTGATGGTCGATTCGCTAGCGCAGATAAAAAGGGGCGCAACTAGGCTGGGCTTGGCTTCGAGCTGCTACAGAAAAAAATCGGATTTGACCCAAAACTGCATATGGCGAGTTGACAGGTGACATTGGTTCTATGCGTCATCGTCCAACTGAGTGTTCTCTTCTGCAACCGCTCGCATGATTCGGCGCAAGGGTTTCCTGCCAATACGTTCGTAAGAGCGCGCTTCCGTAGACGGTGTAATTACAGGCCACTCTCTGAGTATTACCCGGATGATGTTTTCCGCCGTCTTTGTTTCCTCGCTATCCCCGTCAAGCTTGAAGCCGAAATGGTCGATCAGCATTCGTGTGAGCTTCGGAATGAGGTGCTGGTCTCGAGTGGCGGTCCGCGTTCTTCGTTGCCGTTTTGGTGTTTTATTGGCTCGCTCATAGTCTTTGTTCAGGTTGAACAGTGCCCAGTCAGCGGCACTTAGCGCATTGGACAGTTCGTCCTTGACGGAGCACTGCCGGTACTTCTCAGGATGATTGTTGTCGAGATGATGCAGAACGGCAGGTCGCGCCATGGCCACCTTGGCCTGCTGCAGGTGGTGGCGAACCGAACGCAATGATCGCTCCACCTGTGCGCGGCTCATCCAGTAATCATCGGAGTTGAACCTGTACGTGCGATAGCTTTCCGCAATATCCGCCAGGCATTCTTTGAGCTTCGTACGGCTGACTGGCCCGGAGAGGACATCGTCGAATGCCTTGAAGATTCGATCATAAGCGGCCAGGATCGTGTCTGCGTTGGGCCTTTTGCTCATAACCTGTCGTCTATTGTGCCCAGCCATTTAACGAACAATCGGTATGGCGTTGGCAATTCAGCGTCTGACCGGACGGCATGAACTCCTTTCCGGGCCCGGGCCCGGGAAAGTGATCCGGACAATCAAGTTCTCCTGGGCTCGCTTGCCTACCTGGTGGCACCGCAGCGCCCCGTCGGCCGCTCCACGCTAATTTGCAGGGAGGCGTGGGCAGACCATCCCCGCCTGCGATCACTGCCCTCCGCAAGGGGAAAATTAACAGCATTTCACAGGCTCCAATAATTCTACCAGAAAAACTGGGTCGCTATCGTGGTCGCTCCTACATCGCAGGAGACAGAGCCGTGTCAACAATCGTGTTGGTCAAATCCAGGATAAATCCCCCGGCCCCGCATGCGCTGGTACCGTCCGAAGAGGACATCCTCAGACAATTCCGGACGCTGATTGCAGTCATCAAACTTGGTGATATAGGGCTTAGCTACAAATACAGCGAACCCGAAAATGACGCCATCCGGGCACACGTGGATGTCAAGCACTGGCAGCCCATGCTTGTTGAGCCCCCCACCGAAGCGGAACGAGGGCCGCAGACAAAGCGAATCATGCAGCTCATCCGGGATCTCGACCTTTTGCTGGCGGATCGAGAGACATTGGCGATTGATGCCGGTGGATTTCTTCCAGGAGTCGCGAGCATGAGACACGCGACACTTCTGGAGTGGTATGCGGCGCTGGAGAAACTGGGCCCTGAGCGTATTTACGACAAAGGGCAATACAAATCCGGCTATTATCCGATTGATATCAAGATCGACTTGGAAGTTGTTAAGATTCGGCTGCTGGCTCTTCCGGACCTGCGGGACCGTATCGAACAATTGAAGGTCGGCAATTGGCCAAGAATTCAACAAAACGGTGGCCTTGGCCCATCGTTGCCACGCGATGCAAGTTTTGACGTCGATTTCAGGGTCCAGAAAATTGTTTCAGTGGCTCTTGATGCCGAGAATAATGCATATCAACTTGACGAAGACGTACATCCAGTAGTCGGAGCCCGTGTCAATGGTCAGTGTAAGGGCGCCAGGATTGGGCGTTATTACGACTGCTCAGGTGAGGGACTGGAAGTCGTCCCGCCGGATGACGAGTCCGATGACTGATGCAGGGCTCGTACCGCCTCCACAGCAAGCAGAATCCATGCCAATTGCCGATTGAGTGAACGTCCTTCCGTGCGGATCGTGACTTTGGCTTTTGTGCCCTGGGCTTCAACACTGATAACGAATCTCGGGTCCAGTTCCGAAATCGCCTGTTGTAAATCCGCCGCGGTGGAATGCGAAAAAATCAGATCTTCCTGGGGTTGACCTGCCGTCTTGATTTGCCGATAAGAGGCCGCGATCTTCCAGATCGAAGCATTCGGATCAATCATCTGCTCGGTGAGCCGAACAAGAGGCCTGGCGTTGGCATACCGGCGCGGTGGCAATTCTGTGCGTCGCCTGGGTTTGTTGGTCGGTATCACGCTTGGCAAGAGCGCGAACCCGGTTTCCGAGAAGATCTCGGCAGCGCTGTCGCGCAAAAGATGGTACTGAACATCAGTAAGACCGTACGCCGCATAGGCATCTTCGTGCCCTTCGGCATGTGCAACCACCAGGTATTTGATCGCCGGTGGAACATCAGGCTGGGAGTCAAATTCCAACCTGGGCGATGGTTCAGGCGGTTTGCGCCGGGATGATTGCTGCTCGGACGGGTCGAACCGGTTCAGCGCCCATGTGCCGATATTATCTGCATGTTTCCTGAGGTGGTAGCGAGCCGTATCTGTACTCAGACTGCAGAGGGATTCAATTGCCTTTTGGTCGATGTATCGGATCTGGCGCTGTCCCGGGCCGACGAGATAGACCCATGGCATCCCCCCATAACTATGATTCGTCGTGCGCGGTCGTGCGTGTCCCATCAGCATACTCCGTGCGTAACAGTGGCGGGGCAGTCGCAGCACGTCAGGTGCCTGCCGAGGGAAAATGAACCACTCTTCGGCAGTGAATGACGGCCTGTCGTCGATGCTAAGCGCCATCTCGACCTGAAATCGCGTGCCGTGGGTATGGCGGATGTCGTAACTGATCAGATCGACCGGGGAATTTGTCCTCAAGCTGTTCGTCAGCCAGTATCGCATGACTGTTGCCGATGTTGGAAGCCCCTTGGCATGTTCCGATAAATCGAGGAAAATGAGCCTGGTGGGTCGCCAATGCGTCTTGCCGAGGCGCGAGGATTCAGCGTTCAGGTAGTTCCGTACCGTCTCGACGTCTTCGCGCCGGAGTCGAAACGGTATGACTCTGGCCGCTGCCTTGGATTTCAGCGCACGGTGCGCATTCGGGCGCACTCGAATTCGGCACTGCGTGCGTTTCAGATCTATATCCCGAAACTGCAGGCCCTTGATCTCACCGGGTCGGCATGGGCAAGCTTCGAGCAGCGTCAATGCAATCTGGGCTTGTGTGATCTCGCGGGCACTCACATTCGTGTGGGGGTAATCCATACGAATTGCACCAAGTTGATTGATTGCCTCTCGAATCTCTGTTGGTAGGGCTACAGATGTTCTGACGAATGGTTCCACATCGGCCTGAGCTGGCAGGCACTCGCGGGGGAGGGGCGGAGCGCTGAAATACTTCCTGAGGATTTGGTGGAATCGCTCAATCTGGCGGAGTTTTCGATTGAGGGTCGCTCCGGAATATCCGCTGATCACATTCGAGTAGAGGTCACCCCATTCATCATCCTCGATATCTGAACAGGGACGATCACCAATCATCGCAAGCAAAACGGAACCAATGGATGTGAGGTAAGTGCGTACTGTTTCGATTGTATACAACGAACGTCCACGGCCTTTTCTCACGAGAAGCATCTGACGGACCCATCGACCCAGTGCCCGTTCGATCTCACTTAGTGTCTCCTCTTCCATTGCCTGTTTAATGCAGGCGGCCGCTGGTTTTCGATGGCGTCGATGCGTCTCGACGCGACGTTTTTGTTCCTCGGTTGCTGCAGTCTTCTGGTCATCGGTAGGCAGGGTTTCGAGTAGAAATCGATACCAATCTGTGCGCCTCCTTGGCGATCGTGATGCTGATGGGCGGACTTGTTTGGGTTTGGCGACCAACGGGCGATCGTCAAGATCGCCCTGCAGGAGTGGAATTTGTCGAGTAAGGGGAATCGACCAGGAGGCTGTTGCAGGATCGGTACCAAGCGCCAGTCGCGCGATTCCCGGGAGCTCGATGACGGCACTCAGTGACGCGGAGTCAAGCAACAACGCCAGCGTATCATCCGCGGCAGCTGGTCGAATGTCTGTCGGCAGCATTGCCCAGATGGCGTGTGACAAAGCTGTCGGTTCCGGGGGCAGCGCATCGATCGCCAGTTTGCTCATGTACATCGCGAGAACGGCAGGTAAGCCGATGAGCGCCCAGGTGGTAGGTGGTGTCTGGTCCAGTTCGATGAGCACAGTATCTGGGTATGTCGGGCATCGCTGCAACTGACGACATCCTGCCAGAATACCCATCAATCTGGATTCGTCAGTCACGCTTCCGTAAAGAATGCAGGATAATGCCAGGAGTGGATAAATCTGAAGAGGTTCCGAAGATGTAGTATTCTTGAGCAGTGTTGTAAATTGCGCTCGAAGAAAAACGATAGTGTCATGGGCCTTGTAGATGTCGCGCACTAATGGTGTTTTCTCCGTGCTCTCCAGGTTGTAGGGTTTTGCGGGCAGTGGGCCGCTATATAGTTTCTTCGACTTTGCTGACTTGAGAAGTGTTCGTGCGACCTTGAGGCGAGCCCACATGGCCTGGGCGCGTCTGTTCTCAGAAAGGGCGTTGCCAGGGGGATGCGAGAGGACACGGCGTAATTGCGCTGGTGTTAACGTAATCGGATCTTCATTCGTTGGTGCAGAGTTCCCGGACGAGATTGCATCGACAAGTTCTGGCGAGACTTCTCGGAGCGCCTCTAGAAACTCCTCTTTTGCTGCCGGTGCCAGTTCTTCGTATCGGGTGGTCCAGCGCTTCTGTACTGAGTGGCGCTGTGCCTCGATATCGGCGTCCATCTGTCGGTGCGCATCTGTCCAATCGAGCAATCCAAGATGGCTGGATGAAACATCTTTGAGCGAGTATCGTCTGGGAATACGGCTGAGGCCGCCGCGTAGCTCCCAACCCTGAGCATCGTAAACCGCATCGATATCCGATGCGCCCGTTTGTGCCAATTCGAGAATCGTGGTGGGACTGTCGCTGCTAAATGGATGACCTATGATGCCGTGATGTCCAAGGACCAGGCACGCCATTTCGCCGCCCCCGATGTCGGGCGATGGCGAATCGAGATGTTTCGGTGAACGACGCTTGCGAATCAAAGAGGCAATGTGGTGGCGGCCAAAATTGCTGGGCAGGTGCGGGAAGACGGATTTGAATTCCTTGTGCCACTGATCGTATTTCGGAATTTCGATATTCAGTTGATCGTCAAGTTGGAAAAACAAAGGCTGGGTACCCTCTAATGCAGCGAAGATCCTGGATTTGCTGGCTGTTGGTGCCTTATGCTGTTGCAGTAGACGATGCAATTCTGTCAAATGTCGCAGGTAGAGACCGAGCTGCTTGCTGACGTGTGTTCCGAGGGGAACTGGCCGAAGCATATGTGCAGCATCGATTCGCTTGTCACCGAAGTTTGCGATTCCGCACCAGTCCTTTCCGGTGATACTGAGGCTGATGTCACCGCGTCGGATATCCAATAGTGGACTGCTGATCCGATGGCCCACAACGGATGTCAGCATGGTGGTGACATATTGCATGAGGAGATTGTGTCGATGAGCAATTCTGGTCCGCTGATCGAAATGCCGGTTAGGTGTTGAAAATTGGTTGGCCAACTGACGGACTTGGGCGGCGACATAACTGCCACGCGGTACAGCACGACTACCGACTGCAGTGGTTGAGCGGCTTACGGCACCCGGCGGAGCGTCCTCAAACAGGGGCCATACTGCATGTGCGTAGACCTGGGCGAGATCCGCGATGGGTACGCGCGCGTAATGGAGGTATCCGAGCGAGTGACCATGCGTGTCGCCGCATATCCAATACACGATGGCGGGATCGCGGGAAAGGGTCATCAGCCGGGTAGATAGCCACTGGCGTATTCGTCCCAAGCTGACATCGCCGGCAGCGTTACGATAGCCAGCCAATACATCATTGGCATCGGTCTCATCGATGCTCATGCTGCTACTTCTTTTAAGACGTTGTTCCCATTTGCGCAATCTGTCAACCAGGGAAGGGGGTAATTGCAGCGCGAACTCCGTGGCTACGGGGCATAGGCGAGCAGCGGCTTCAGAATCGGGCTGATAGGCTGCAGCCGGGAGATCGGCAGGCAATATCAGCGTATCCTGATCGAGCAAAAGTCGGCTTTTTGAGTTAGGGGTTTGGGTGGAGTTAAGCAGTTCGAACGCTCTATCGAGCGTCCGTCCGGTAATGAGTACGATTGTGATGGCAAGCAATGCAGTCGCGCGTTGCGGCTTTGATGAGGCGAGTGCTTTGTCGGTTTCCGCCCCGAGCCACGTGGAGAAGGTGGAGGCCTCGCGGTACGTTAGCGCGGTGACGTGATCTTCGAGCTGCAAATGGTTCGCGGACCAGATGGCCTGCTGGTGGTACTCGCGATGCACCGCCGAAGGCGTATCGGTCCGATCGAGGGCGTCCCGGTAATAGCTGTAGGTCTGTTCTTGAGACTCGTCTGGGGCATCCGCTTCATTGCTTTCCTCTTCGAGCGCGAACGAGGAGGTGGAAATCTCTGCAGGGTCATGCGAGGGCGGCGGGAATGCATCGATCAATTCCCCCAGGATTTTACCGGCAAACGAGGGGTGTGCGTCTTTAATTTCGTCGCTGCGCTCGCGGATCGCAGCGCATTGGGCTGATGGACTGTAAGCGAGCGGGATGGTGTCGAGAATACCGGCAAGTCGCGGGGGGGTGTAATCATTACGACGTTCCTTCTGGGTTCGATTGCGCAGTCGTGATCTGCCGCGTATTGCGCTGGCAAGCCGTTTTGCCAAGTCATGGCGGCCTCTTGCAGCAAGGATGAGCATGATTGCAGTCAACCCCGTGGTGGCGGATTCGGGGTACGACTCCATCTTGTGCAAAGTGGACCAAACCCAGAATGTTTTTTGTAGATGACTGGATTCGATGGGATTTGTAATCAGCTCGGGGTGTGCATTGATCAGCGTGGTTCGGATCCACTGAATGGTTTGATAGCAATCGGCGTGTGGTAGGTCAGTCCACGATGGCAGAACATCAATAAGCAGCCAATACTGTTTGAGCAGAAGGGCATATTCAGAGTATGTCGGGGGGGTCAGTAGACGCCAAAGATCAAGGTGTATCGACTGTGTGTCGTGAGATCCGCCGGCTTCCTGGATCGCGTCTTGCGAAATGTCGAATTCATCTCCCATTGGAGTTGCCCCGCTTCGTTGAACAGTTCATTTTGTTTGGTTCGAAGTGACGTCAGAATACTATTTTTCGAATTGAATCGCCCGCCTGTCTTCGCAGGCGAGCGGAGGACCTGCGGCCCTTGATCGGGGGCGAAAGCTGCGGGTGCTGCGGGGTTCGACGTCTGCAGTCGCGCGAAGCCCATCTATTGCGATTTCGAACGATTTTCCGTATCCTGATTTTCAAGCATGTTCTCGGTCGAACTCATGGGCGGTCACTTCGACATTTCTAAAAGCTGCCGTCGCGGCGACGGACTGGTGGAGCCCGGCAAACTTGCTGAAGCACTGCAGATCTCGAAGTCCGATTTAGCCGCCGGAGCCGGGTTGTCCCGGGACGATGTCTGCCGGACCTCACGGCTGGCATCGCACCGGACACAGCGGCGCTTGACCGAGGTGGTTGCGATTCTGGACAAGGTGCTTCCGTGGACCGGCCACCCCCGCATCGCGTACGCATGGTATCGGTCTCAGGGTCTTCCGGGCTTTGGGGGGCTGACTGCGGAGGACCTGGTGAAGTCGGGACGAAGCGAGGACGTCGAGCACTACCTATCCCGGATTTCAGTAGGTGGGTACGCGTAACCCGCCCGGCCGTCGAATCGGCGTCCAGCGGTTCGTGGCTAACGCAAGACCTGACAATTCAGCATCATCCTTGCCACCAAGATGGCAGATACCTTAAAGGCCAAGATCGAATCCGGCGAGTGCGAGAGCGAAGTCATTCGCGAGGGTCTTCGGCCGCTGCTGGCGCGCGCTCGCGCGGTCACATGCGACAATTCAGTATTCCTTC
>JBLRWT010000022.1:0-12836 GCA_047921095.1 Wenzhouxiangella sp.
GCCACTTCAATTCGGTCGATCGCGGCGTCCGGCTCGAAGCCACCGGATGCCAGTCCGTCGACCAGGCGATTGGAGACCGCCAGTTCGATAAAGCCCTGGGCCGGATGACCGGCGATGTCGTTTAGACCAGTGAAGCCATCGACCTGCATGAAGCTGACCTGGGCGTTGATCGTGCCGGGAATGGCGGTGCCGTTGGTCAGGCCCAACGGATCCAGCGCCACGCCCGAAACGGCACCGATGCCACTGACCTCGATGGTCCACTCGCCCGGAATGGCCGGGGCGGAGACGGCGATGCTGGGGCCAAGCAGTGGCAGGGCAATGCCCGAGCCGAAACGATTGCCATTCGGGTCGGTGAGAACCAGGGCGACCGTGTTGTCCGATACGTTGGCCTGGGCGATGACGGTGGACAGACCTTCGGAAACAGTGAACGGCTCGATATCCTTCGGGCCGACCGGGCTGAAGAACAGGCTGAACGCCGGTCCATCGACGCGGGTTTCGTTGACGCCGG
The DNA here is from genome assembly GCA_047921095.1 of Wenzhouxiangella sp. Lineage (GTDB taxonomy): Bacteria > Pseudomonadota > Gammaproteobacteria > Xanthomonadales > Wenzhouxiangellaceae > Wenzhouxiangella. Next base: position 509 of record JBLRWT010000022.1, read on the forward strand.
CATTGAAGTCGCGATCCAGAATGCGGGTCAGGCCATAGTCATTGCGAACATCGGCTGCCATGGTGACGGCGGCATGGGCATTGACGTAGCCGGCGCCGACTTCCCAGCCGGCATGACCCGGCATGTTGGTTGCCGTCATTTCGAGAATCTCGATGACCTCAGGCCAGCCCAGCATCGGGTTGGCTTCGAGAATCAGGGCGACCACACCGGAGATGTGCGGCGCGGCCATGGAGGTACCGCTGAGCGACTGGTAGAACACCCATTCGCCGGGATCACCATCGGCGAGTCCAAGTACCGACAGCGGATCGCTCTTGGCGCGCGTGGAGATGACGTTGACGCCAGGGGCGACGATATTGGGTCGGTCGACCCAGCTCAGCAGTTCGCCGTCCACCATGGCCTCACCCCCACCGTCACGCTGACCGCGGGATGAGAAGCTGGCCAGCTTGCCGCTACTGTCACCGGCGCCGACCGTGACCACCCAGGGCGCTTTCTTGAAGTTGCCGGTAATGGTGTCTTCGCCGGGACCGGAGTTGCCGGCCGAGAAGACAACGATCATGTTGCGGTCAGCCAGGCGCTTGGTGGCGATGTTGGTCGGGTGGTCCGGATTGAACGGCGTGCCGGTATCGGCCGGGCTGCCGAAGGAATTCGAGACCACGCGGATGTTGTAGAGAAACTGGTTGACCAGGGCGTAATCGAAGCCGCCCAGGGTATCGAGGATGAACAGGCCGGCGCCTGAACCGTAGCCAATGATATCGGCGCCAGGTGCAACACCCTGGAACTGTCCGCCGGAGGCGGCGCCGCTGCCGCCGATGGTGCCGGCGACGTGCGTCCCATGGCCACCGGCGATATCGCTGTCGGGCATGTTCTCGATATAGCTGACCGGCAACAGCGGCGAGATGCTGTTGAGGTTGGTCTGGGCCGATACGTTCTGCACCACCCGGGTGGGGAATGGCAGGTCGGGGTGCTGGCCGTCGATGCCGGAATCATTGACCAGGACGCCGATACCCTTGCCCGAATACGGTAGGCCCATGGGCGTGCGCAGGTTACTGTCGGTACGCAGCCGGTCAACACCCGTAATTGCCGTGCTGTGATCGTTGTCGTACTCCAGTTCTTCATTGAGCCAAAGTGAGCGCACGCCTTCGATCTGGCCCAGGCTTTCGACCTGGCCGGCCGAGACCAGAACGCCCGCCATCGGCAGTTCATGGAAGTAGATGCCGGTGAGTGCAACGGCATCGAGGGCGTTGACCTGATCCAGGGTCAGCGGCCCATCCTGGTCGAAGCTGACAATGACTTCGACCGGTTCGAGTGGACCGAGCTCAGCAAGTTGATCCGCCAGGCTGTGGCCGATCACTGCCGCCAGCAAGGAGCCGGGTAGCAGGCTTAGAACAAATAGCAGACCGAGGACAAGACTGCCGCGGCCGACTGGAATGCTGGTTTTCATGCTGATACTCCATCAAGGGATTTGGGGTGTCCCATTGGAGCATCGACGTGCCAGCCTCGGTAGCGGTGAAACCGCCCAGACAGGGTCAGGGAAAACCCTCAGTCGAGCAGACCCTTGCGGGCGGCATAGCGGACCAGTTCGGCGGTATTGGACAATTCGAGCTTGTCGAGAATACGACTGCGATGGTTTTCGGCGGTCTTGACGCCGATTTCCAGGATTCGCGCCACCTCCTTGGTGCTTTTGCCCTCGCAGACCAGGTGCATCACCTCGCGCTCGCGCGGTGTCAGCGAGCCGTAGGGATCACCGCCATCCCGATTCGGCCGCTGCTGGCTGGCCGCCAGTGCTTCGGCAGCCTGCGGTCCGAACCAGGCCTTGCCGGCTGCCAGCAACGTGACGGCCTTGCGCAATTCTTCGGCCGGCGTGTCTTTGACCAGGTAGCCACGGGCGCCCGCGCGCACCAGGGGCACGACGTATTCCTCTTCGGCGTGATGGGTCAGCACCAGGCAGGCTGTGCGCGGCAGGGCTTCGTGAATGCGACGTACCACCTCCAGGCCGTTGAGGCGCGGCATCGACAGATCCACCACGGCGACCTGCGGCTCGTGTCTGAGTGCCATTTCAATCGCTTCCACGCCGTCGGCGGCCTGGGCTACGACCTGGCACAAACCGTCTTCCTCCAGCAGCCTGACCAGGCCGTCACGAACGATTGTATGGTCGTCGGCAACCAGAATGCGAATGGGTTTCATGTCTCGGTATCCCCTGGTGATGGCTGGCGCGATAAGGGCAGGCCGAGCAAAATGCCGGTGCCACGTCCCACGGCGGCGCGGATTGCCAGATCCCCGCCGAACAGGGCGGCCCGATCCCGCATGCCGGCCAGACCCACTCCCGCTTTTTCCGGATCGCGTCCGAGGCTTGCCGGATCAAAACCCCGGCCATTGTCCTGAATGTTGATTTCCAAACGGTCGCCGGCGCGTCTTGCCAGCACCTTGACCCGGCTTGCGCCACTGTGGCGAACGGCATTATGCAGGGCTTCCTGCACCACGCGAAAAACCAGTGTTTCCAGATCCGGCTCCAGTTCCAGCCCGTCGACTCCAGCGGCATCCACCTCGACATCCAGGTTGGCCGACTCCCGAACCCGTCGCCCCAGCCAGTGCATCGCTGCTGCCAGCCCGAGGTCGTCCAGCACAGGCGGGCGCAACAGGCGTGACATCTCCCGCACATCCTCCAGTATCTGACCGACCAGTTCAACGGCCGCATCGCGTTCAGGGTGGTCAGGCAGGCGCTCGACGCGGTGGCGCAATGCGGTCAGGCTCTGTCCGACGCCATCGTGCAGTTCGCGCGCCAGCCGGCGACGCTCATCCTCCTGAACACGCCATACGGATCGGGCCAGGCTTCGAAAATGCTGCTGCATCCGGGCCAATTCATGATGCATCCGTTCATTGTCCAGGGCCAGCTGTTCGAGCTTACTCGACAGCTCAGGCTGTGTGCTTTCGATACGATCAGTCCTGGTCCGTTTCCACATCACGCAGCTCCGCAGGCAAGGTGGCGACAAAACCGATGGACCACTCCACCGGCATGGCTGCCAGCAGGCGCAGGACTTCCTCGCGGGCACTGGACAGGTCGGCCTGACCGGAGCCCGCCTGCTCCAACTCGCGCGCAACAGCGCCCACCCACAGCAGTCGCCAGTTGTCCGACCAGGGCTGCAGGCGGTAGGGCGGACGTAGCGCGCGCCGAGCAAGTGTGGCGGCTTTTTCATGATCACCAACGCGAAGCGCCTGCTCGGAAGTAGCGGTCAGTGCGTCCAGGGTGACAATGGCATGCCCCAACCGCTGCGCACGATCGATCAGGGCGGAATGGTCGTCGCTGTCTGCCACTCGGATGGCTGCAATCTCGGCCTCAACCGCCAACACCTGGTTGCCGCGTCGGGTGGCACTGGCATGGGCCTGGTCGAAGTAATGGCGTGCAGCCGCAAGATCACCGCGATGCTGGGCCAGCTCACCGAGCAGACGATCATATTGAGCGTCCTGACCGGCTGCGTCGACCCGGTCGATTTCGTCGAGCAGGGCCCCTGCCGCATCCAGTTGACCGGCAGCCAGTTTCAGATCGGCCAGTCGCAGCCGGTAAATGGCCATTCCGCGGTCATCCTCGAGTGCGGCCAGTCCATCCAGGGCCTGCCGGTAGGCGTCCCTGGCGGCCAGCCAACGCCCCTGGTGGCGTGAAACCAATCCGAGTCCGCCATGGGCGACAGCTTCGCTGACCGGCTGATTGATGCGACGGCTGATATCGAGGGCTTCGAGAAACGCGCGCGTCGCGCCATCCCAGTCTCCGCGAGCGATATCGACATAGCCGCGAGTCTCGAGCGCCATCAGGCGACCGGCCGGGTTGTGCTCGGGGTCAAGCTTCTCCAGCGCGGCGCGAGTGAATTGATGCGCACTGTCGAACTCGCCCAGCATCAGGTTGGCGAAGGCGACATTGTTATAGCTGTCAGCCAGGGCGCGGCTTTGGCCGAGCATCTCGCGCAGGCGCAGGCCTTCGCGGTAGCTGGCCAGTGCGGCGCGGTAGTCACCGACTTCCTCATCGACGACGCCGCGCTGGTTGTACAAATCCGCCATGCCTGCCTGGTCACCGATCTGCTGTCGTTCGCCAATGGCAGTTTCCAGCTCTTCGCGGGCCAGGTCATAGTCGCCATCGAGCAGGGCGAGGTGGGCGAGATTGGCTCGGGTTGCGGCTACGCCGCTGCGATCGCCGGCGCGTTCGCGCAAATTGATCGCCTGCAAAAAATAATCGCGCGCCGGTGCAAGCTCTCCGAGGCGCTGATGGGCAATGCCCAGTGCATTGAGCACCTCACCGCGTCCCTGGTCGCTGCCAAGGCGGTTTTCGATCACCAGCGCCCTGACCAGGTAGTCGCTGGCCGCCCGTTCAGTATCTCCGGCCATGATTGCGGCCTTGCCGAGCAGATACCACGCCCTGGGGTGCTGCGAGTCAAGCTCGACCACCTGGCTGAGGGCCTGGCGTGCCTGGCCCAGTTCACCCAGATCGATCAATACATCGCCAAGCCGGGTCCGGGCCTCGACATCGGCCGGATAGGTTTCAACCAGCGTGACCAGGGTGTCGCGGGCCGAGTTCAGATCGCCGCTCAAAGCGGCCAATCGCGAGCGGGCATCCAGGGCCAGCCGGCCGTCATGGTGGCGCAACAGGGTGACGGCGGTCTCGGCACTGTCAACAGCCTCCTCGTAGCGGCCCGCGGCCTCGAGCGCCGATGCCCGCCTGGCCCAGGCGGCGGCGAACGTCGGGTCCAGTCCGACCGCCTCGTCGAGTGCATCGATTGCGGCAATACTCTGGCCGCGACTGAGTAGCTCGACGCCGGCGTCGTAGCGGATCATTGCTTCGGTATTGGCTGATAACGCGGTCAGAGGTGATGTTTCTGCCCGGCCGGTCAGACGCTGGCCCAGGCGCTGCAGCAATTCAGGTACCGCAGCCAGCGGGTCACCGGCAGGGGCTTCGGCGGTGAACCGGTGAGCATCGACCTGGCCCTGTTCATGCAGGGTCAACTCGATGCGAAGACCGCGGTCGCTTTCGTCGATTCGTCCACTGACCAGGTGCTGCAATTCCAGCAGCTCGAACAATTGGCTTTGCTCGACCGTACTGAGCGCGGCCGGGTTCAGACGCAGATCCTGCAGCAGGCGAAACACGCGCAAACTGTCGGCGACCTGCAGTTCAGGCACCTCGGCCAGACTGTCCGCAATGCTTTCCGCCAGCCCCCGGGCGGCCCAGTCCATGGTCGTGCGTCCGGTCGCGTTGTGGAACGGCAGGATGGCGGCCGCACCCGGTGCCGATGGTGCGGTGGCTGGCTCCGGATGGATTGTCCACTGCCAGACTGCCAGGGCAATGATGCCGATTCCCAGCGTGGCGCCGGCGACCTGCCATACAGGCCAGCGTCGCCTGCGACTGGCCTGGCCTGTTGCCAGGTCACGAGCCAGTTCGGCAGTGTCGTCGTAACGGTCCTCGGCCCTGGCTGCAAGACAGTTTCTCAGCACCTTGATCAGCCAGGCTGGCAGGTCCGGACGCAATTGGCCCGGGTCCGGGGTGTGACCGCTGGCTCGACGTCCCAGTAATTCATTCAGCGTGCTGTCGCTGTCGGGTAGACGCGCCATGATGGCTTCGCAAAGCACCAGGCCGAGGGCAAACTGATCGCTGCGGTGATCGATCTTCTCGCCGCGGACCTGCTCCGGCGACAGGTAGGCCGGCGTACCGACAACCTGCCCGGCCACGGTCAGTTCCTCGCTGTCACGGGCGCGAGCGATACCGAAGTCCATGATGTGGGCCCGGCCATTCTCGTCAATCAGGATATTGCTGGGTTTCAGGTCCCTATGAATGATGCCGCGGGCATGAGCCGCCGCCAATGCTTCGGCCAGGTCGCGACCCATGTCGATGACGTGATCGATTTCGAGCGCGCCATCGGCCAGCACCTCACGCAAGGTTCTGCCGGGCACATAATCCATGGTGAGAAAGAGCAGGTCCCCGTCGCGGCCGATATCGTGCAGTCGAATCACATTGCTGTGACTGACCTGACGGGCAAGCAGGATCTCGCGCCTGAACCGCGTCATGGCTTCCTCGTCCAGTTGGCGGTCCATTCGCAGCAACTTGATTGCCACATCGGTCTGCAATTGCTCGTCATGGGCCCGGTACACCACGCCCATGCCGCCGACGCCAATGATTTCCTCGATACGGTAACGATCAGCCAGCCGGGTACCGGAGGGCAACATGTCGACGCCGACCGCCCGGGTCTGGGTCGTGTTGCGGTCATCGGGCGGGTGCTTGCCGGTCATGGTGGAATCGAGGCATTCAAGAGATATCGCCTGCTAATGTAGCAGAGCAGGGTAAGGATCGAGTGGCCGCGATGATGAACGTGACCTGTCAGGCCTTGAGCGGCGGTAGCAGAAGCCCGATCCTGCCGGTCATGCCGGCATCGGCCTCCAGCGCCTGGCGATTGCCGGGCAATTGCTCCTGGACAAGATTCAGTTCCTGTCGCAAGTGGCTCAGGCCGAGTGCGAATATCGCCTGTCGGGCCAGCGCCTCCATCATTTCCAGATCCAGCTGGCTGAAAAACTTGCCTGTGTTCGCACTCTGGCCGTAAAGCGCTCCCCGTACCTCGCCAGCCAGCACCAATGGTACGCAGGCAATCGCGGCCGGCGCCGGGCTGTCCGGAGCGCGTGGTCGCACGTCCTGTTCGTGATCAGCATGATGATCGGTGATCAGTGCCGGAGAGTGGGTCGCCAGTACCCTGGCGACAATGTCGAGATTGCCGGTGAACCGGTCCCAGCCGGCCAGCGTGGCAATCCTCCGGCTGCCATCGGCATTGGCCAATATCAGTGCGCCCCGCTCGCATTCGCTGATTGAAACAAAGGCATCAAGGGTGTTCTTGAGAATGTCATCCTGGTCCTGCAGTGGCACGATTCGCTCAACCAGCCGGGTGGTGGTCTGCTGCCGTGCGGTCAATTCTTCCTGCCAGGCGGCCAGCTGCGGACGGCTGAGGCGGTCGAGCCGAGCGGGAATTCCTGCCAGGCTGAGCCAGGCACCGTCCACCAGTTCTTCAAGCCCCAGCGGACGGCCATTGATGCGGCTGCCATTCTTGCTTCCCAGATCGCTGAGTAGCCACGGCTCGGAACGGGTATCGATGGAGAGGTGACGGCGGGAAATCCCGTCGTCCTTGACCTGGCAATCGGCCGCCGTATCCCGTCCGACGATATAGGTGCGGCGCTGATCCAGGATCAGTTCGCGGGCAGGTCGATCAGCGGGAAAGACGCGCAACCGCCCCGGCTTCGGCAATGCGCCTGGGCCGGGTCGATCAGTGGCCGGAATCGATGTGCTCAGCGCAAATCAGAGCAGGTTGCTCGCCAGGGTCAGCGAGAAGCGCAGGGTTCGAGCTGCTGCACGCAGTTCACCGTCGACGTTATTCAGGTCGCGGGCCGAGCGCCAGACGTTGGGCAACTGGCCGGCTGCAGCGCCGGCTGCGGCATGCTGCCTGAACTGGTCGAGATGGGTAATGGCCAGGCCCGGGTTGCCACCGGCAAAGGCCAGGTAGGCCTGGCTGGCCAGATCGCTGAGCTGGCCGTGCAGGGCCAGGTCGATTTCGTTGGCGTAAACGGTCAGCAGATCGTCGAGACGATCAAACTTGCTGATGATCACGTCGGAAACAGCACGGGTATCGGCCAGGATGATGAATTGCGAGAAATGACCGCCGCCGGAGCGGGTGCGGTAGCTGCCGCCGCTGATGGTGTCGGTGATGTCATGAAACGCGCTGCTGGAATCGGCCGCGGTGAACAGACGCAGCGGTGAGCCGACGGTGTACTGCAAATTCTGAGTGTACAACTCGATTTCGACCACACCTTCAAAGGCCAGGCCACCCTGGGACGGCGGCTCGACATGGATCAGGACTGGAAAGGCGACCGGCACGGACAGTAGCGGGGTCGACAGCAGACTGCCGGACGGCAGCCTTGCGAGCAGGTTCGGGTTCAGCGGGTTGACCGCCTTGACCGAAAGGCCAAGATTGTCGAGGCTCAGTCCAACGACGCTTTCAAAGCGGATGGTCAGTTCGGCCTCAATGCCGCCGGCCAACTCGATGCCGGCTGTCAGTTTGTCGCCCTGAATGGTCGGATTGACCAGACCGGCCCAGGCCGTTGACACGGAACAAAGCACGATGGCCGCGCACAGAAAAATTCTCTTCATTGCTGTCACCTTTGGCGCACCAGAACCACGAAAGAGCTTTTTATCATGCAGTAGCTATTTCCGCTTTGTCAAACCCAAGTCAATCAGCCGTCCCGGTCTGTTCAAGCCTGCTGTTCAAGCCATTCATCATCCGAACCCTCGCCGATATCCTCGAACAGGTAGGTCGACAGGTAGCGCTCGCCGGTGTCGGGGAGCATGGCCAGCAGAGCCGAACCGGGGGGCGCAGTTTCTGCGACCTGCAGGGCGGCGGCGACAGTGGCGCCAGCGGACAGGCCGGCGAAGATGCCTTCGGTCCGGGCCAGGGCCAGGGTGGTATCGCGAGCCTGTTCGTCGGTGATCGTCACCACGGTATCGGCAATGGCGACCTTGAGCACCTTGGGCAGGAAGTCCGGGGTCCAGCCCTGGATCTTGTGCGGTGTCCATTCGTTGCCTTTCATCAGCGCCGCTTTGGATGGCTCGGCGGCGATGACCTTGATTTCCGGTCGCGCCAGCTTGAGCATTTCGCCGGCGCCGGTCAGGGTGCCGCCGGTGCCCCAGCCAGTGACGAAATAATCGAGTCGGCGGTTGGCGAAATCACGCAGGATTTCCGGGCCGGTGGTATTGCGATGATAGGCGGGGTTGGCCTCGTTTTCGAATTGTCGGGCCAGGAACCAGCCGTTCTTTTCGGCCAGCTCGGCCGCTCTTTTCACCATGCCGGTGCCGCGTTCGGCCGCCGGGGTGAGGATGACCTTCGCGCCCAGTGCCCGCATCAGCTTGCGGCGCTCCATGGAAAAAGTTTCGACCATGACGGCGACAAACGGGTAACCGCGAGCGGCGCAAACCATGGCCAGGGCGATACCCGTATTGCCTGACGTGGCCTCGACCACGGTCTGCCCAGGTTTGAGCGTGCCGCGTTGTTCGGCATCCTGGATGATGGCCAGGGCCAGCCTGTCCTTGACCGAGGCCATGGGGTTGAAGAATTCGGCCTTGACGAACAGGTCGATGTGTTCAGGTGCGAGCCGGTTGATGCGAATGGTCGGGGTATTGCCGATGGTTTCGAGGATGTTGTTGTAGATCATGGCTTTCGGGTTCCGGGTTGGGTGGCTCAGGCGTTGGCCATATGGATGACGCCGTTGGCTGGTTCGGCGGAATGGACGACTGGTCTTTCGCCGTACCAGGCCAGCGTTTGGCATAAAGCGGCCACTGAACCAACATAGAGGATGGCGGGCGACTGCACGTGATTGGACCGCGCCAGCCTGACCAGTTCGGAAAGGGTACCCGAAACAACGCGCTGGTTGGGTCGAGTGCCGTTCTCCACCATGGCGATCGGCGTCGAGCGCGCGCGTCCGTGGGCGAGCAAGCGGGCCTGGATACGCTCGAGCTGAGCCACGGCCATGTAAAAGGCCAGGGTCTGGCGCTCATTGGCCAGTGCTGCCCAGTCCAGGCGGTCGATCGAGTCCCGACAGTGGGCTGTGACCAGGCGCACCGATTGGGCATGGTCGCGGTGGGTCAGCGGAATACCCGCATAGGCGGCGCAGGCGACTGCCGCGGTGATGCCGGGGACGACCTGGTAGTCGATGCCGTGCTGGCGCAGGTCTTCAAGTTCTTCGCCGCCACGGCCAAAAACCATCGGGTCGCCGCCCTTGAGTCGGACTACGCGGGCGCCGCTGCGGGCCTGCTCGACAAGGATTGCCTGGATGTCCTGCTGGCTTGCCCGGTGGAAGCCGCGACGCTTGGCCACGTCAATCAACTCGGCATCGCGCCGGGCGTATTCGAGTATTCGCGGATCGACCAGCCCGTCGTGAACAATCACATCGGCTGCCTGAATCAGGCGCAGGGCCTTCAAGGTCAAAAGCTCAGGGTCGCCGGGGCCGGCGCCAACCAGGGCGACGCTGCCGGACGGCGCGGACCCGGCCTGTTCAGGTTCGGCCTGAAGGGCAGTCTGTGCCAGTTGCATGGCCTGCTCGTGCTGGCCGTTCTCAATCGCGCGCGCCGGGGCATCATTGAACAGCCAGTCGAGGAACCGGCGCCGCGGGGCAGGTTTTGGAAACCGATGGCGAAGCTGCATTTTCAACGTATCGGCCATCGCCGCGAGTGGTCCGAGCGAGGCGGGCAGCAATTGTTCCAGGCGGCTGCGAATCATCCGCGCCAGTTCCGGCGCCCGGCCACCGGTGCCAATGGCAATCATGATCGGGTTTCGATCGACCACAGCCGGGATCAGCGCGGTACAGTAGTCGGGCCGATCCACGACGTTGAGCGGGATGCCGCGATTTCGGGCCTGGGCGCTCACAGTTTCCAGATCTTCGGTGCTTGCCTCGGCCACCAGGATGAGGCAATGGGCATCGATCAGCGCCGGAGCAAAGCGGCGCGCCAGGTGGCGAACCTTGCCCGCCGCTGCCCACTGGGTGATGGTTTCGACGCCTTGCTCGAACACGATGTCGACCCGCGCGCCGGCAGCCAGCAGGCGGCGCGTCTTGCGAACGGCGGTCTCGTTGCCGCCAAGCACCAGCACCTGCCGGTTTCTCAACTGCAAGAACACCGGGTATCCTGTTTCGGCCTGACGAGTTGGTTTCTGATCCATGAAGCAAACATAATTCACATGTCAGAATCAGGCAAAGACCGGCTTGCCAGTACCTTATAGCTGTCAGTTATTTTGGGTTAGGCTTGGCGTCTTGCCCGTGAGCTTTACATGAGGAGCAGATATTGATGTTGTGGCAGGCGTTAAGCGCGGCCCGTGACCTGGGTCGGGTACAGGACATTGCCGCCGTCCTGATTCGCTACGGTTTCGGCGACATGGTCCAGCGCGTTGGCATGGCCGGTGCGCTGGAGAAAGCAGGCAAGGCGCTGCATTGGCGCAAGGCCGAGGAACTGGCGCGCCTGCGGCCGCCGGAACGGGTGCGCCGGGTGCTCGAAGAACTGGGGCCGACCTTTGTCAAACTGGGCCAGGTATTGGCTACGCGCGTCGATCTGTTCGGGCCGGAATGGCTGGAGGAGTTCAGCAAGCTGCAGGACAAGGCCCCGGCGGTTGATTACGAGCTGATCCGCCAGCAACTGACCGACGACCTGGGCGCACCGCCCGATGAGGTGTTTGCCAGGATCGACAGCGAACCATTGGCTGCCGCTTCGCTGGCCCAGGTGCACCGGGCGACAATGAAAGATGGCACCTTGGTTGTGCTCAAGGTTCGCCGTCCCGGCATTCGGCCGGTGGTCGAGGCCGATCTGCGCCTGCTCAAGCGTCTGGCCGATATCGTCGAATCCGAGGCGCCGGACCTGAAACAGTATCGGCCCAAGGCACTGGTGCGGCAGTTTTCCAATTCGCTGCGCAGCGAACTCGATTTTGCCGCCGAAGGCCGGCATGCCGAGCGCATCGCCGCCGAGCTTGATGAAGAATCGGGCATCACGGTGCCGGCGATTTACTGGGAGTTCAGTGGTGAACGCCTGAACGTCCAGGATTATATCGACGGCATCGGTGGCCGTGATCTGAACGCGCTGGATGCAGCAGGGCTTGACCGGCACCTGATTGCCCAGCGTGGCACCCGGGCCATCCTCAACATGATCCTCAAGCATGGCTTCTTCCATGCTGACCCGCACCCGGGCAATATCAAGTACCTGCCCGATGAGCGCATTGCGCTGATCGATTTCGGCATGGTCGGCCGCCTGTCCGAAGATCGGCGGCGTGAAGTGGCCGAGTTGCTGCACGGCCTGGTTGAACGCGATGCCGAAGTGGTGGCGCGAATTCTGATGGACTGGAGTGCGACTGGCGACGACGAGCCTGACCTGCTCGAGGACGACATCGCCGAGTTCGTTGATCGCTATCATGGCGTGCCGCTGGATCAGCTCGACATCGCGGCCATCATCGGTGACATGACCGGCGTGCTGCGGCGACATAACCTGGTGCTGCCGGCCGACCTGGTGCTGATGCTCAAGGCCTTCATCACTTTGGAAGGCATGGGCCGCTCACTGGACCCGGATTTCGATATGGCATCGGAAGCGGCCCCCATCATCGAAGAAGTCCTGCGTCACCATTACTCGCCTGTCAACGTGGCCAAACGTTTCCGCAAGAACATGGCCGATACCTTGCGGGTACTGGGTGAACTGCCCGAGGACTTGAGCCGCCTGTTGCGTGCAGCCCGGCGTGGTCGGGTCGAGGTTCACATCGATATTAATTCACTGAAAGATGTC
>JBLRWT010000023.1:0-12464 GCA_047921095.1 Wenzhouxiangella sp.
CTGCACACCGGCACCCGGACCATGACCGGGATCGGCCACACCGAGCCGCTCGTACCAGTCGGGATTGGCGGTACGCTCGTCAACCCGGCGGCCACCCGCCAGGTCACGCAACAGATCATGCACCAGTGCGAAGTCGGCCTCGTAACCAGCCTTCTCCGCCACGCGCCAGCGTTCCCGCTCGCGGCGCAGACTCGCCAGCGCGCTGCCATCCGGAGCGGTCAGATCGATGGCGTTGATTTCGTTGACCCTATCCCTGAGGCCGGGCACCAGGGGCTCAGCTTCAGACTGACCGGCATCCTCGAACGGGCCGGTCAGCAACAGGGCCAGGGTCAGGGTCACCAGTGTGATGACGCCAAGTCCCAGGACCGTCCGCGCATTCATGACGAGGCTCCGCCGTGTGGCGTCTGGTCACGGCGGCGGCGCCAGGCCAGTCCCAGCGCGAACAGCGTGACCAGGATCGGCATCAGGGCGATATTGACCGCCTTGATCCGCGCGCCCAGCGCTTCGATATCCTGGTCGAGTTCGCGCCGGACCTGGCGCAGACGCTGACGAATCTCGAGTCGCTGTGTGATGAATCGATCGATCTCGGCCTCCTGCTCGGCGGTCAGGACAGTCAGATCACCATCACCACGGGCCTGTTGCAGGTCGCTCAGGCGCCGCTCGGTCTCGGCAAGCTCGGCTTCCAGGCGCTGTTCGGTTGCACGCAGGTTGAATTCGGCTTCGCGGCGCAGATCATCAACCAGGTCGAAGGGGCGGTTCGAGGTCGCCCGACTGCGAACGCTGATCAGATCGGCATTGCCGAGCAGGTTGTCGATGGCATTGATGACAAAGTCACCGTTGTTGGCGAACGGCTCGAGAATGGTGGTACCGAAAAAGCGCTGACGCTGCACCCAGTAGCGATCCGCCAGCAGGTCGGCATCGGCCACCACGATGACGTTGATATCGCCTGTCCGCAGTCCGTCTCGGTCGGGAAAGGCGCTGTCGACCCGACCGTTAAGGCGGGCCGCAAGGACGAACTCCGTCCCGGTCGGCGCCAGTTCCGCGGCCAGATCCGACGGATCGGTCAGAAACCGCAGGCGCTCAGCACTCAGCAGGCCCGCCTGAGCGCTTGAGCTGAGCAAGGGCTCGAACGTCAGTTCGCTGTCACGACTCAGCGACAGCGCGCCGGCGCTGGCGAGATTGATCGCCTGCAACTCGCCCGTGGTCACGTCATCCGGGTTCATGTTCGACCGGGTAACACCAATGATGCCCGGATGTCGGACCGGCGGCATGCCCTGCTGCAGGCTGACTTGCAGCGCCTGGCCAAGGTCGCCGACAAATTCTTCGGTCGAGAATTCCAGGCCCCAGGTTTCGAACAGGGGTTCCAGGGTCGAATGGCGCTCGGCGGTCATCGCCTGCATCGGGTCGTTGGCTTCCGGACCGGTATCGGTCTCGGCGTACGGATCGACAAAGGCCAGCAGTCGGCCACCGCCGAGAACGAACTGATCAACCGCAAACAACATGTCTTCATCGAGCTCATGCGGATGGATCAGGACCAGCGCTTCGATGTTGTCGGGCAAGGCCCCGGCACCAGCCTCGATATGCTCGACTTCGAACATCTGGCCGATCTGATCGTAAATGGCCCAGGGCTGCGCCGGTTGGCCAGTCTGCCGGTCAAACTCCCCCTCGATCGCCAGGCCACTGAACAGGCCGACCCGCGGCCGGGTCGGGCGTGACAGGACATGAATCATGCGCGCCAGTTCATACTCCAGGAACGCCTCCCGCGCAGGCGAAATGAACGGCAGGACCTCGAGCCCATCGACCATATTGGTGCCGACAAGGCCCAGGTAGAGCTCTTCACCGCCAGGCCCGACCGGAATCGCCTCGAGTCCGTAGCGCTCGGCCTGGTCCTCGTCTTCGGAAAACGGCCGCGGGTTGGTGCGCTGGACACGCAGATTGCCGTCCGACTGCTGCGCCATTTCCTCCAGCAACTCATGAACACGCCGGGCGAAGTTGCGTACCAGCGGCAGGTCACTGCTGGCTTCTTCGCTGAAGAAGAACTCCAGCGTGACCGGCTCTTCGATCGAGCGCAGCAAATTGGTGGTGCCCTGGCTCAAGGTGTAGAGGCGATTTTCGGTCAGGTCTACGCGAACGCCCTTGAGCGCGGCGCCAGACAACATGGTCAGCGCCAGGAACAGGACAGCGAGCAGAATCAGTGCGCCGGCTGAATACCAGTTTTTCATCGTCGTCAGTCTGCCTTTCTCAATTCCAGAACAATCTGGTTGGCCATCAGCCAGAAACCGATGACCAGGCCAAAGTACAGTAAATCCCTCAGGTCCAGCACGCCGCGTGAAATCGAGGAAAAGTGGACCAGGAAGCTCAGGTTCGCAATGCCATCGATCATCGGTTGCGGCAGCCAGCCCCGGAACAGGTCAAGCACCATCGGCAGTCCGGACAGCAGGAACACGAAGCACACCACGACCGACAGGATGAACGCGACCACCTGGTTGCGGGTTGCCGCCGACAGGCAAGCACTGATCGCCAGAAAACCACCGGCCATCAGCCAGCTGCCGATATAACCGGCAACAATCACACCATTATCCGGGCTCCCCAGGTAATTGACCGTGATCCAGATCGGGAAGGTCAGCAACAGCGCAATGCCGGCCAGGACCCAGGCGGCGAGGAACTTGCCCAGCACCGCCTCGGTCGGGGTGATCGGCAGCGTCAGCAGCAATTCGACGGTCCCGGACTTGCGCTCCTCGGCCCACAGGCGCATGCCGATGGCCGGAACCAGGAACAGGTACAGCCACGGGTGAAAGCGGAAAAATGGCTCGAGATCGGCGATTTCGCGTTCGTAGAACCCGCCCAGGTAGAAAGTGAAGGCTGCCGACATGATCAGGAAGATCACGACAAAGACATAAGCGACCGGCGTGACAAAATAGCTGGCCAGCTCACGACGCAGTACAACTCCCAGATTACCCATCAGGCCGCCTCCTCCTGGGTCACGACGCGAAAGACTTCGTCCATGCGACCGGGTTCGAGCTGGATCTGCTCGACCCGCCATCCTTCCTGCTGGATGGTGGCGCTGACCGCCTCGAACAGGTTGCCCTGGCTCGAGGGGAACACCGTCAACCGGCCACGGCGGACTTCAACTTCGCGCGACTCCGGCAACTCGCCAAGCCGCGATGCGGCCGCTTCCAGATCATCGAGCACCACGGTCACGGCATTGTGATAGCGGGACCGGGCCAGCAGGCCGGCCGGCGTATCGTCAGCCAGCAGCCGTCCGTGGGCAATGATCATCGCTCTTGTACACAATGCATCGACCTCTTCGAGAATGTGGGTCGATACGATGATGATCTTGTTGGGCGCCATTTCCCGAATCAGTTTGCGAACCTCATGCTTCTGATTCGGATCGAGCCCGTCGGTCGGCTCATCGAGAATCAGCACCGGCGGATCATGCAGGATTGCCTGTGCCAGGCCAACCCGGCGCTTGAAGCCCTTGGACAGGGTCTCGATGGTCTGGCCGCGCACCTCCGCCAGGGTCAGTCGATCGATTGCGGCCGAAACCCGGCTTTTCGCCTCCTCACCCCGGAAGCCGCGGGCCTCGGCCACGAACTGCAGAAAGCGCCCGACGCTGAGCTCTCCATACAAGGGCGCGCCTTCAGGCAGATAGCCCATCTGCCGCCTGGCGGCCAGAGAATCCGAGCAGATGTCGTGTCCAAGAATCTCGGCCGTTCCGCTACTGGGAGCCAGAAAGCCGGTCAGCATCTTCATGGTGGTAGACTTGCCCGCGCCGTTCGGCCCGAGAAAGCCGAGCACGGTGCCCGGCTCGACTTGAAACGAGAGCTGGTCCACGGCAAGCAGAGTGCCGTAGCGGCGCGTCAAGGATTTGGCTTCGATCATTCTCCGGGTCTCTCGATTATTTTTTAAATAGTTTCAGCATTGTTTTGGCGGTTGCTGTCGACTGTCCTGACAACCGTCGTCATCTCGCTGTCGTCTGGCAGTCCGTCTTGTCAAATAAATGGCCGATGATGGTTATTGCCCTGGCCATTCGTCGTCGCTGCAATCCGCCCCCAGCATTGGGGCCTGGAGGGCGAATTTTCAAGCCAGATCGCCTCTGGCCTTTCGCTTCCAACACGACTGGAAAGCGGTTAACGTTACAGGTTCACTCTTACGGAACATCGAATGAAACCAGTCATACTGGACCATCTGCCGGAGTTTTTGCTGGACTTGCCAGCCACCGAACTCCATCACCATCTCGCCGGACCGACCTTGTTCCACCTGCCTGGCCGGCGGCCGCAGCCGCTGTTCGTATCCGTGCTGCAGCATGGTAACGAAGTTTCGGGCTGGGATGCAGTGCGTCGGCTGCTGAAGGGACGCTATTCGCGCGACCCGCTTCCGCGCAGCCTGGTGCTGTTGATCGCCAACGTGCGCGCGGCCGGTCGTGGCCAGAGGCGCCTGGCCGACCAGCCGGACTTCAACCGCTGCTGGCCGGATGGCGTTGAGGATGACAACAGCGATGGCGGTCCGCGGACGATCTGGCATGATCTGATGACCGGAATCACCGAGCATGTTCGTAAACTGAAGCCCTTTGCCAGCATTGACATCCACAACAACACCGGCCTGAATCCGCACTATGCAGCCATCAACAGGATCGAAGGGCAGCGCCTGCGCCTGGCGTCCATGTTCTCGCAAACCGTGATCTACTTCACGGAACCCCGTGGCGTCCAATCGATGGCCTTTGGCCAATTTTGCCCCGCCGTGACCCTGGAATGCGGTCGGGCCGGCCAGATTGACGGAACCGACCACGCGATGGCTTACCTTGAATCGGTACTGAACCTTGAGCACCTGCCCGACAGTCCGCCATCGCCGGAAAACATCGAGTTATTTCAGATGGTAGCCACAGTGACCGTGGACCAGGCAACCGAGTTCAGTTTTTCCGACCCTTCGGCCGACCTGCGGTTCGTGCCCGACCTGGACCGGATGAATTTTACCGAACTGCCACCTGGTACCCGGCTTGCGGCAACCTCGCAGACAACACCACTGGTGGCCCTGAGTCACGACGGCCGGAATGTCTCCGCTGACTGTTTCAGCCTGAGCGAAGGGCATATCATGACCACCCGGCCACTGATGCCTGCCATGCTGACCATGGACGAGACCATCATCCGGTCCGATTGTCTGTGTTACCTGATGGAACGGATCAGCCCATTCCAGCCCGAGCCACGCTCATCCATTGAACGGCCGCAGTCCGAACTGCCTGAAATATTCCCGTGACGGAAAAGAAAAAATGACATCCGAACACCGTACCGTATCGGCGGTTCTCACCCTGTTCTTCAAAGGGTTGGCCACCATTATCCCGATTGCTTTGACCCTGATCATTGTTTTCTGGCTGGCTGGATTTGCCGAAAGCGGATTTGGCCGCATGATTCAATGGGTGCTGCCCGAGGCGTGGTACATCCGCGGCATGGGTTTTGTTGTCGGCATCCTGCTGGTCATCGCCATCGGCCTGCTCAGCGAGGTGTGGCTGTTCCGCCGGCTGATCGAGGCCGGGGAAGGCGTTCTCGATCGCATGCCGGTGGTCAAATCCGTCTACCGGGCAACCAAGGATTTCGTCGAGTACTTCTCTGGCCGCGACGGAGAGAAGTTCAACCAGGTGGTCATGGTGCGCCATCCGGACCTGAAGCTCGGCCTGCTCGGGTTCATCACGCGCGAAGACTTCAGCAACCTGCCATTCGGCAAGGAAGGCGAGGTTGCCGTCTACCTGCCGCTGAGCTACCAGATTGCCGGCTATACGGTTTTCGTGCCGAGGGAATGGTGCGAACCGATCGACATGCCGTTCGAAGATGCGGTCAGGTTGATCCTGACCGCGGCCATGAGTCGTCGAACGTAGTTCAGCGCTCGCTGATGGCCGGCACTTCGCGATCGTCCGGCCCGGTGTAATCGGCGCCCGGACGAATGATCCGGTTGTTGGCTCGCTGTTCCATGATGTGGGCGCACCAGCCGGTGACGCGCGACATCACGAAGATGGGCGTGAACAGACCGGTCGGTATCCCCAGGAAGTGATAGGCCGATGCATGGTAGAAGTCGGCATTGGCGAACAGCTTCTTTTCTTCCCACATCGTCTTTTCAACGGTCTCGGAGACCGGAAACAATACATCGTCGCCAATATCCGCCGACAGCTTGCGTGACCACTCGCGAATGATGGCGTTGCGCGGATCCTTTTCGCGATAGACCGCATGACCGAAGCCCATGATCTTTTCCTTTGCGCTGAGCTTTCGCTGCACGTCTTCGCGTGCCTGATCGGTCGAATGATACTGCTCGAGCATGGCCATCGCCATTTCATTGGCACCACCATGCAGCGGACCACGCAGGGAACCAATGGCGCCAGTGACGCAGGAATGCATGTCCGACAGCGTTGACGCACAGACTCTTGCCGTGAACGTCGAGGCATTGAATTCATGCTCGGCATAAAGAATCAGCGAGACATCCATGACCCGCGCATGCAACTCGGATGGCGCCTTGTCATGCAGCAGGTGCAGAAAGTGCGCGCCAATGCCATCATCATCGGTCTCGACGTCAATACGCTTGCCGTCATGACTGAAGCGATACCAGTAGGTGATGATCGACGGGAAGCAAGCCAGCAGTCGGTCGGCCACGTTCTCCTGGTTGTCGAAATCACCTTCCTGCTCCAGGTTGCCGAGGAAAGAACAACCCGTGCGCAACACATCCATCGGATGGGCCGATGCCGGAATGCGCTCCAGCACTTCCTTCAGCGCCTGTGGCAGCCCACGCAGTGACTTGAGACGCTGCTGGTAGGCAGTCAGTTGTTCGCGATCGGGCAGATGTCCCTTGAGAATCAGGTAGGCCACTTCGTTGAACGTGGTCTTCTCCGCCAGTTCATCGACAGCATAGCCACGATAGCGCAGGCTGTTACCGGTCGCGCCCACGGTGCAGATTTCGGTTTCCCCTGCTGACTGGCCCCGCAGGCCAGCACCGCTTTTCTTGTTATCGGTCATGACAGATCCTTGCTGAATAGTTGATCAAGTTTGTTTTCGAATTCGTGATAGCCGAGTGTTTCGTAAAGCGCCTCTCGAGTCTGCATCAGGTCGACAACGTCTTTCTGGTGGCCATTGTTCGCGATCGACTCGTAGACACTCAGCGCTGCCTGGCTCATCGCCCGAAAGGCGCTCAATGGATAGAGAACCAGTTTGATTCCGGCCTCGCCAAGCTCCGTGACAGTAAACAAGGGCGTGCGACCGAACTCGGTGATGTTGGCCAGCACCGGCACCGGCACGGCAGCAGCGAAGGTTCTGAACTCATCGAGCGTATGCAAGGCCTCGGCGAAGATCATGTCGGCCCCGGCTTCGACATACAGGTTGGCCCGGTCGACCGCGGCCTGCATGCCTTCCATGGCATGGGCGTCGGTCCGGGCCATGAACACAAAGGAATCATCCTGACGGGCATCGACCCCGGCGCGCACCCGATCTGCCATTTCCTGCGCACTGACCAGCGCCTTGTTCGGGCGATGACCGCAGCGCTTGGCCTGGACCTGGTCTTCCAGATGCACCGCGGCAACACCGGCCCGCTCCATCTCGCGCACGGTGCGGGCAATGTTGAAAGCGCCGCCCCAACCGGTATCCACATCGACCAGCAGCGGCAAGTCGGTCCGGGAGGTAATACGACTGGCGTCCTCCACAACATCAGCAAGCTGGGTGATCCCCAGGTCCGGCAGGCCGAAGGATGCGTTTGCAACGCCAGCGCCGGACAGGTAGATGGCCTTGTGACCACTGCGTTCGGCCAGCACTGCGCTGTAGGCGTTGATCGTGCCGACGATCTGGACAGGCGCCTGCGTTGCCACCAGTTGGCGAAAGCGCTCGCCAGCGGAGTTTTTGCTCATCAGGATGTTGAATCCAGGTGGAGACAGCCCGGCATTTTAGCATGTCGGCCATTTGGAACGGTCAGGCTGAGATCGGGTTTCGGTGGCCCCGAGAAAAAAGGCGGCGCAGAGGCTGCGCCGCCCAAGCCCCCTCGGGCGGGGGGCCGTAGCCCCCGTGATGTCCCTACCAGCGAAGGGAGTATCAAGCCAGCGAAGAGGTGGGCATAGATTGCCAGTACGTTCTGAATTGGGATATGGAGATTTCGCTCGCTAAAGCCTAGGAGATTTACTGAGAGCCCTAAGATATTTCTTAGGCCAGCATGGAATCAAGCTGATCCAAGCCGGTCCCGGAATGCATCTTTCGCCTGCAACCACCAATACCTCGACTGCACCACGCCACGCCCCATCCAGCCGCCGGCCCAGCGTGGGGCCCAGCGAGAAAAGGCTTTCAACCGGTCCTCGTTGCCGGACAACGCCTCGGCCAGCACTTCGCCGGCCAATGTGGTCGTCGCCATGCCGTGGCCGCCGAATGCCAATCCGTACCAGAGTCCTTCAGGCGTGCGGCCGAGCAAGGGCATCTCGTGGCGTGCATAGCTCATCCAGCCGCCCCAGGCCTGCTCGAAGGCGACATCGGCCAGGCTGGGAAAGACCCGGGCCAGGTCACGGGCCAGCAATCGTCGGATGGCGCGTGGCGAACGATCGGCAATGGAGATTCTGCCGCCCCACAACAGCCGCTGATCCGGCAGCGGCCGAAAATAGTCGAATGCGAAACGGGTGTCATAAACGGCGACATCACCGGGAATGAGTTCATGGATTCGCTCCCCCAGCGGCTCGGTCACGGCGATATAGGTGGAGATGGGTTGCAGCGCCCGCTGCAGGGCCGGCCACAGGCGACGGTCATAACCACCGGTGGTCAAAATCACCTGGTCGGCCCGCAGGGTGCCGGTCGGGCACCGAATCAACCAGTCCTCACCCTCGCGCACGATGCTCGAGACCGGGCTGTGACCATGCACGGCAACACCGTGGCCAGCCAGTTGATCAACCAGGCCGCGAATGTGCCGCAAGGGATGGAAATGAAAGCTGCCCGGCTCGATCAGCCCGGCGCCGTAGCGACGCGAGTCCACAAGCTGGGCCAGGCTGTCGCGATCCAGAAAATCGAGCCGGAAATCGAGCTGATCCTGCATGCGCTGCCGGAACTGATGCAATTGGTCATCGTCTCCGAACCAGTCCGCCAGCACCACGCCGGCGTCGTTGACCTGGCAGTCGATGGCGTAACGGTCGATTCGCTCACGGACCAGGCGGACCGCCTCACGCGTCCAGCCATGCATCAGCCCGGCCTGTTCGGCGCCCAACTGACTGAACAGCGCATCGTTGCCAAGCGAGTATCCGGCGAACACGAAACCGCCATTGCGACCGGAAGCGCCGGCACCCGGCTCATCCGCTTCCAGCACCCGCACCGAACTGATCCCGCGCTCCAGCAACGAGACCGCGGTACTGATACCGGCCAGCCCGCCACCGATGATCGCGACATCGCAACGCATACCGTCAGATACAGTGCCGGCGTCCGACCAGCGCTCACCCGCTTCCGACTGGTACCAGCTCCTGCCCGGCCAGGCGTGGTCGCCGCCACTCATATCCTGACGACCGGGTGATAAACTAGAAACAGATGCAACTGATCGGAGTCGTTCATGGGCAAGTCCACCAAATATGAAGCCAAGGTGCCGGACGAAAACGGCATCATTCCATACAGCGACGAAGAGCATAGCGTCTGGACGGATCTGTATGCACGGCAGATCGACATTATCCAGGGCCGGGTCTGTCAGGAGTTCCTCGACGGTCTCGAGATCCTGAACCTGCCAACGGACCGGATCCCGCAGCCGCACGAAGTCTCAGGGGTCTTGCGCGAGCGCACCGGATGGGAAATCGCACCGGTGCCCGCGCTGATCAATTTCGATCGCTTCTTCAAGCTGCTCGCCGAGCGCAAGTTCCCGGCAGCGTCGTTCATCCGCTCGCGCGAAGAGATGGATTACCTGCAGGAACCCGATATCTTTCACGAGATCTTCGGCCATACCGCGATGCTGACCCACCAGGCCTTCGCCGACTTCACCGAGGCTTACGGCAAGGCCGGTCTGCAGGCGAGCAAGGAAGAGCGCGTGTTCCTGGCCCGCCTGTACTGGTTTACCGTCGAGTTCGGCCTGCTCCAGACGGCTGACGGCGTGAAGATCTACGGCGGCGGCATTGCCTCCTCCCCCGGCGAGACGGTGTACTCGCTGGAAAGCCCGGAACCGATCCGGCGCCCGTTCGATCCGATCGATGCGCTCCGAACCCCGTACCGCATCGATATCTACCAGACCGTGTACTACATCCTCGATCGCATGGATGACCTGTTCGAACTGGCCAGCGCCGACCTGCTCGGGCTGATTCGGCAAGCACGCGCCCTGGGCCAGTTCGCTCCCACCTATCCACCCAAACAGAAGGAAGTCGCCTGATCATGAGCAGCGCCAACGAACAGCTTACCGAGAAGAAATGCCTGCCCTGCGAAGGGGGCACGAAGCCACTGGACAGCGACCGCATTGCCCAACTGTTGCCACAGACACCGGGCTGGCAGGTCGACGAAGGCGGCAAGAAGATTTTCCGTCGCTTCGAATTCAAGGGCTTTTACAAGACCATGGCCTTCATCAACGCCATGGCCTGGATTGCCAACAAGGAAGCGCATCATCCGGATTTCGAAGCCGGCTACAACTTCTGCCTGGTCCACTTCACCACCCATGCCATCGACGGGCTGAGCGAGAACGACTTCATCTGTGCGGCCAAGCTGAACGCATTGCTCGATGAGTGAAGTCCTGTCGCGCAGGACAGCGACCTCACCTGAACAAGCCCTGGCCCAGGCACGGCATGCCGTCAACCAGGTCATCGTCGACAAGTCCGAGGTGGTTGACCTGGCTTTCACCTCGCTGTTGGCCGGCGGTCACCTGCTGATCGAAGATCTGCCCGGCGTCGGCAAGACCACGCTCGCCCACGCCTTGTCACTGGCCGTTGGCGGCACCTGGCAACGAATTCAGTTCACCAACGACATGCTGCCGGCCGATATCGTCGGTGTGTCCATCTTCCGACGCGAGGAAGAGGTGTTCGAATTTCGACCCGGCCCGATCTTTGCCAACGTGATCCTGGCCGACGAGATCAACCGGGCAACACCGCGCACCCAGTCGGCCCTGCTCGAAGCCATGGCCGAAGGACAGGTCACGGTCGACGGGCAGACCCATCCCCTGCCCCGGCCATTTTTCGTGATTGCCACCCAGAACCCGCTCGACCTGGTCGGCACCTACCCACTGCCGGATTCCCAGCTTGACCGCTTCCTGCTCCGTACCCGCATCGGCTATCCATCGCCAGCCGAGGAACGGCGCCTGCTACTCGAGCCCGACCGGCGCGACCTGCTCGCCAACATGTCGCCCATCCTTGATCCCGAACAGGTCAACACTCTGATCCTTGCCGCGATGGCGATACATGTGTCCGAGCCGGTGCTCGACTATATCCAGGCGCTGGTCGCGGCCACGCGCAACCACGCCGCACTCCGAGCCGGTCTGTCGCCGCGCGCCGCGCTGGCCCTGGTCCAGACCACACGCGCCCATGCCTTTGTTCGCGGGCAAAGCTATTGCACACCCGATCATGTCAAGACCGTTTTTCCAGCCCTGGCCACGCACCGCCTGCAGCCTGTGGCCGAAAGCGGTCTGGCCAGTGACGACATCGTGGCCGAAATCCTGGAGACGACTGCCGTCCCCTGATGGAACGAACCGGAGCAGCCGCCACCCCGAGCAGGCTGAGAAGCCGCTTGACAAACACCCTCGACCACTGGATCAAGCGGCGGGCGCGCACGGTGCCGCCGCTGACCATCGGCTATCGCCAGATTTTCATCCTGCCAACCGGGTTTGGCTGGATGCTCGGCCTGCTGATGTTCGGCATGTTGATGGGCAGCCTGAATTTCAACAACAACCTCGGCCTGTTGACCACATTCATCGTCGCCGGCCTGGCCCTGAACTCCATGCTGATGGCCTATCACAACCTGCGCGGCATCCAGGTTCGACGCTGCAGCGCGGCCCCGGTCTTCGCTGGCGAAAGCGCCTGTCTCAACGTCACCTTCGTCAACGCCGACGAGCGCAGCCGGCCTGCGCTCGAACTGGTTCATGGCAAGCAATGCAAATCCTTCACCCTCGATGCCAGCGCCAGTGGCGAAATCGGAATCATCATCCCGACCAGCCATCGCGGCTGGCTCAAACCCGCTCGCCTGCGCCTCCAGACCAGTCATCCGATCGGGCTGTTCGAGGGCTGGACCTGGTTCTGGCCCGAGCAGCCCATCCTCGTCTGGCCACGTCCGGCCCGGCACCCACCACCCTTGCCGCAAAGCGCCGGCCGGGAGCAGGGCAGCCGCCAGCATCGGGAACCCGAGGGCGAGAATTTTTACAGTCTGCGCGCCTGGCGCAGCGGCGATCCGCTGCACCGAATTGCCTGGAAAGCCAGCCAGCGTCACCAGGTCCTGCTGTCGCGCGAATTCCGCGCCGAGCAGGCCGAACACCCAGGCCTGTTGCGCAAAGCTGTCCACCGGTACCAGGGC
>JBLRWT010000024.1:0-12459 GCA_047921095.1 Wenzhouxiangella sp.
TGCAGGGCTACTACAAATCCGAACGTCAGGAAGCCCTGGGCAGTACCAAGCCGGTTCCCCTGCGTGATACGAACTGCTATTCGGTCATCCTCGGGGTTTTTCACAATGCCGGTTACAACAAAACCGTAACCCTGGCCCAGGTCTTCTGGATGACCGAAAGCCGTGGCCAGCCCGATCGGTTCTATATTGTGGCCGACAAGGAAATGTCGGTCGAGGAGCATTTCTCGGGGTTCGGAACCGACCTGAAAGACCTACGCAAACGCCTGCGCCAGGCCGAACACGTCGAACTGCACACCAGCTTTCCAACCTATGGCGCGGCCTTGCGGCGCCGGCTGGGCATCGCCAGCGAGCAGGCCCTGGACTTGTTCAACCAGACCGTATCGATGAAATCGGTCGGCAACCTGACCGAATTCGTCCGCGAACACATGCTCCAGCCGGCCGACACTGCCGCCCGCATTGACGCCCTGATTCGTCATTTCGATGATCTCAACCGCGCCCACGAAGCCGTACTCAAGGCCAAAAAGCAGATTGCCGCCCTGCAGCCGATTGTCGCCGATGCCGATACCCATGCCGAGCGCAGCCTGGAGACGGCACAACTGCGCCAGTGCCGCGACGGGCTCTCAGCCTGGTTCGCCAATCTCAAGATCAAGTTACTTGATGACCGCCTTGGCGAACTCGGGCGCGAAACCGCTCGCCTGGACGAAAAAATCACTGGCCTGAAACGAAGTCGGACCAGGCAGCGGGAACGAGAGCACGAGCTGCGACAGGCCATTGCCGAAAACGGTGGCGACCGCCTGGAGCGAATCCAGGCCGATATTCGCCGCCATCGGGCGGAAAAAACCGAACGACGCCAGCAGGCAGAGCGCTACCGAGAACTGGCCGAGCGCCTGGCGTTTCCAGCCGCAACCGACGCCGACCGCTTTCGCAGCAATCGCGAAGCCATCGAGGTTGCGCGAGAGCAGGACGAGGCCCGCCAGGCCGAAGTCCAGAACGAGCGCACCGACCTGGAAGTTGATTTTCGCCAATTGCGCCAGCAGCGTACGGACATCGACACCGAACTGACCTCCCTCAAGGCGCGTCGCTCCAACTTGCCTGCGGCCATGCTGGCCCTGCGCGAAAAACTCTGCACGGCACTGGATATTCCCACCGACGAATTGCCGTTCGCCGGCGAACTGCTCCAGGTGCGCGACGATGAGCGCGACTGGGAGGGGGCGATCGAGCGCCTGATGCATAACTTCGCGCTGTCGCTGCTGGTGCCTGATGAACACTATGGCGCCGTGGCCAGTTGGGTGGACCAGACCCGGCTTCAGGGCCGCCTGGTCTATTACCGGGTGCGCCAGACCAGCACCTCGCGCCAGGAAGCGACCCATCCACAGTCGCTGTCGCGCAAGCTGGAGATCAAGACCGACAGCCCACTGTATGGTTGGCTCGAAAATGAACTGGGTCAGCGCTTCAACCACATCTGCTGCACCGACATGACCGACTTTCGGCGCCAGCAACGCGCGATCACCCGTTCAGGCCAGATCAAGACCGCCGGCATGCGCCACGAGAAGGACGACCGGCATGCCATTGACGATCGCACCCGGTTCGTGCTGGGCTGGAGCAACGAGAACAAGATCCGGGCACTAGGCGAGCAGCGTGCCCAGCTTGAGCAACGCATCCAGGTCCTGGCAGACCGAATCAGTGAGCTTGATGATGAATTCAAGCGCTTGGCCGAGCGGTTGGGCGACCTCGGTCGCCTGGAAATGCTCGATGATTTCCAGCGCCTCGACTGGTCCGAATCGGCCCATGCCATTGCCGAACTCGAAGACGAGTACCAGGCCCTGCAGGAACAATCCGACATCCTCAAGACCCTGCGCGGACAACTCGACGAACTTGAGCAGGCGAGCCGGGAACTGGAAGACCAACTGGACAGCTTGCAGGCCAGACGCCACACCGCCGCCGAGCAGATTCGCCGTGACACAGAAGATCGCGAGACCGCCGAAGGCGAACTGGCCGCCGTGGACGAGGCTTGCCGCGCGCAGGTGTTCGAACGTCTCGAAGGACTTCGTGAAGATGTGCTGGAAGCCCGTGCGGTCAACCTGAAGTCGATTGATGCCCGACAGCGCGAATTTCGCGAATGGCTGACGGCACGCATTGACAGTCTGGACAAGCAGATCCGCCGGCTCAACGACCGCATCATCCAGTCAATGGCCGACTTCTGCAATACATGGCCCCAGGAAACACGCGAGGTCGATCGCAATGTCGAAGCGGCTGGCGAATATCGGACCATGCTCGAACGCCTGCAAGGCGATGACCTGCCGCGATTCGAAAAACGCTTCAAGGAATTGCTCAACGAAAATGCCATCCGCGAGGTGGCCAATTTCCAGTCCCAGCTCAATCGCGAACGTGAGCAGATTCGCGAGCGCATCGAGATCATCAACCGCTCGCTGCACGAAATTGACTATGAACGCGGCCGCTATATCCGGCTGCTGGCCGAGAACGCCCAGGACGCCGACATCCGCGAGTTCCAGCAAAACCTGCGCGCCTGCACTGAAGATAGCGTCACCGGCTCGGCCGACGCCCAATATTCAGAGCAGAAGTTCATGCAGGTCCGCGCCATCATCGAACGCTTCCGCGGCCGCGAAGGCACCGCTGACCTCGACCGGCGCTGGACCCGCAAGGTCACCGACGTTCGCAACTGGTTCGCCTTTTCCGCCTCCGAACGCTGGCGCGAGGATGACAGCGAGCACGAACACTACGCCGATTCCGGCGGCAAGTCCGGTGGTCAGAAGGAAAAACTGGCCTATACCGTACTGGCCGCCAGCCTGGCCTACCAGTTCGGCCTGGAGTGGGGCGAAAAACGCTCGCGCTCGTTTCGCTTCGTGGTCATTGACGAGGCCTTTGGCCGCGGCTCGGATGAATCGGCCCGCTACGGGCTTGAACTGTTCGGGCGGCTGAACCTGCAACTGCTGATTGTCACGCCGATGCAGAAGATCCACATCATCGAGCCGTTCGTTGCCAGCGTCGGCTTCGTGCATAACCCGGAAGGCCGCCAGTCGCTGCTGCGCAACCTGACGATCAAGGAATACCGGGCCGAGAAAGCGGCCAAGGCCGCCCGCGACCTGGCCACACCAATCGCCACACCGTGAGCGCACCAGCCTGGACCACACCGGACGAACTGAGCGACCAGGTGCGCAGGCTCTGGGACTCGGGCCGTATTCAGGCCGACCAGCTTGACAGGGAAGATCTGTTTCCCCTGAAATTGCGCCTTCGCAGAGCCCGCTCACGCGACCTGGACGAGCGCTTCGATGCCGTCCGCCAGTGGGTGCGCTTGCTGATGGCCCATGCCCGCGACCAACAGGGCCACGGCTATGAGATCCAGTGGCGTCAGATCAATCACCGCACACGCGGAGCAAACCAACTGCCGTGGCAGATCGTTGTGCCCACGCGCGAAGACGCCCTGAAGATGATCGGCAAAACCCGCGCGGCCGAACGCTTCGACTCACTTTCGACCGAACTGCTGGCCGAGTTTCCCGCGCTGCGTGACTGGCTCATCCGACGCCCGCTGGAAGCGCTCAAGTGTGGCGACGACTGGCCGCAGCTCAAAGGGATACTCAGGCGCTTCGTTCAAACGCCCCGACCCGGCGTCTACCTGCGTCAGCTCGATATCCCCGGCGTCGATACCAAGTTCATCCAGGCCCGGCGTGGCCTGGTCAGCGAATTGCTTGAAGCCGTGCTCCCGAAGGAAGCCATCGACCCGACGGCCGGCGGCGTTCGCGGATTCAACCGGCGCTTCGGCCTGGCCAGTCGACCGGCCCTGGTTCGCTTTCGCATCCTCGATCCTGACCTGTATTTATCCGGGCTGAGCGACCTGTCGGTCATGCCGGAAGAGTTCGCCAGACTGGACCTGGCCGTCGACGATGTCTTCGTGACCGAAAACGAAATAAATGGCCTGGCCTTTCCGCCCTATCCGCGCGCGATCGTTATTTTCGGCCTGGGCTACGGACTGGACCGTCTGGCCGGCATCGACTGGCTGGCGCGGGCCCGCACCTGGTACTGGGGCGACATCGACACCCACGGCTTCGCCATCCTCAACCGCTTTCGTCACCGCCTGCCGCAAGCACGATCTTTCCTGATGGACCGGGCCACCCTGGATGCCCACCACGACATGTGGGGCCAGGAACCGGCAGATTGCCGATTCATCGGCCAGCTCGAACGGCTCAACGACTCAGAGACCGCGCTCTATCAGGCCTTGCGCGACAACGCCTTGGGAGAACGTATCCGGCTTGAGCAGGAACACGTCCGATTCAACTGGTTGGAGGAATTTTTGGGATGTCACCTGAAAGGTT
The DNA here is from genome assembly GCA_047921095.1 of Wenzhouxiangella sp. Classification (GTDB taxonomy): domain Bacteria; phylum Pseudomonadota; class Gammaproteobacteria; order Xanthomonadales; family Wenzhouxiangellaceae; genus Wenzhouxiangella. Next base: position 4,332 of record JBLRWT010000024.1, read on the forward strand.
AGCAGTGTTTTTGCGGCCAGGCGTCATTCTTCTGTGGCTGTCCTGTGCCTCGTTCTCCCATGCCGCCGGCTATCTGGATCAGCAACAATTCGACCGCTACTCGGACCTGGCGAAGCTGGAGGTGATCGTTGAGCGAATGTACTCGACGCCGGAGCGTCGAAAGCAAGTCGAGGCTTCGGCAGATCGTTTGCTGGGCGCACTGGTTGCGGCCGACCCCAACGCCGACCCCGCCCTGTTGCAAACGCCGCTGGCCCTGGCCGGGCATACCATTGATCTTGATATCGAACGTTTCGACATCTTCGTCCCCCGGCAACGCCCCGCTGACGGTTATGGGCTGCTGGTGTTCATTCCCCCGGAGCCCGCATTCCGGGCGCCGCGCCAATGGCGTACATTGCTCAACAACCGCGGCATCATTCTTGTAACACCCCGGAGCGCCGGCAACGGGCACCCGGTGGTGTTGCGCCGCATCCCGCTGGCACTGCACGCGCGGGAGAATATGGCCCATCGCTATCCAATCGACCCGGCGCGCACCTACATTGGCGGGTGGTCCGGCGGTTCCCGCGTCGCCCTCAGCGTCGCCCTGGCCTATCCAGACCTGTTTCGCGGCGGACTGTTCATTGCCGGCAGCGACCCGGTCGGCAACACCGACAGCATGCTCGTCAATCCGCTACCGGAAGACGAAACGCTACTGACCCGATTGAGAACGAACAGCCGCCTTGTCATGCTGACCGGAGACAACGACCTCCCGTCATTGCGCCGGGACGAGACTACCCTTCAATCGTTAACGGAAGCCGGCATCAACGCAACCCTGATCCGCATGCGCGATACCGGCCATGTGATGCCCGACCGAAGCTCGCTGACCCGGGCGCTCCAGGCCCTCGACGAGACGCCCTGAATTCGAACATTGAAGGCGTTGGCGCGGCTCGCACACCCTCACATCGGATATTTCCGTCAGCGTGATCCCGCCGCACGCGGCTTGGCGCACACCGTTTCGGTATGACGACTGCTTCCTGCGACCCAGATGAAGATCGCCATCAGCGCCGGCCCGCTCAGGTCATACCAGAGTGGCTCACGCAAGCCAAGCAGCATGGCAGAACCAGACACCCCCTCGCGCGAAAGACTCAGGGCAGGCATCAGCCAGTGATGAATGGAGGCATCGGCCAAACCGAACAAAACCACCGCCACCGCCAGGGCGATCACTGCTGCCAGCCCTCCCGATGTTCGGTGCGCAACCCAGCCGGCGATCGTGGCGGCGAACAGGCTCACCACCATGGCGCCACCAATCCACAGGGTATTGAACTCCAGCGTCGAGCCCACCAGGGCGCGTTCCGGGCCCAGCAAAAGGAAAAGCGGCATCAGAAGCAAGGCAGAAATACCGACCAGCACCAGGGCGCCGGCAGCCGTACCACGGATCATGTTCAACATCGACTTGCACCTCCATATCAGCAGCGGTAAACGGACCGCACCGTCCTGGGGTCAGAATCTGGCCGAAGGCGATCTGAAAATGTGGCCGGGGAGAGGCAAACGCAAGCCGGTCAGGACAAGCACGAGAATATCGCTCCAGTGGAGTGAATCAATTGGTGCAAAACGCCTATACTCTCAGTAGCTCACGCTGGCCAGCGGCGGCTCTTGCCCGCCTACAGCCCGATTTCCTGGCTGCCAATTTCCAGAACCCTGCTTTCGGAAGCTTTTGCCCACGGAGTTTGCACATGAATGCTTCAGCACCACCGATCAGCGTCTCTGAATTGGACATGAAAAGACTGGAACGCCTTCTGGAGCAATGCCCGCGCAACGCAGCGATCGGGCTGGAGGAAGAGCTGGCCAGAGCAAATGTGGTTCCCTCTACGGACCTGCCACCAACGACGGTGTCGATGAATTCGACCGTCGAATTCTTCGTGGACGATCCGAGCCAGACCTTCTCATTGACCCTGGTCTACCCAAAGGATGCAGCTGCAACCGAAAACTCGATCTCCATTCTTTCCCCGGTCGGCAGCGCGTTACTCGGGCTTGCCGAGGGTGACCGGATTTCCTGGCCCAGGCCAGGTGGCGGCCAGATCGACGTGACGATCAAAAAGGTCCTGTACCAGCCGGAGCGAGCCGGGGAACTGCACCGCTGAGGGCCCCGCGAAGATTGCTTCCCCGCCAAGAACCCGGCAGCTTCCAGCGTGGCGGACGGCTACGGGCAGATTCGTCTGCCTGCCAAGGGCAAGCCTCGTCGGCTGTCTAAGTTCGATCGGGCCAGCCTTGCTCGCAGACCCGAATGATTGCATTGGATACCCATGTCGTGGCGCGCTGGAATGGGTCATGCGCGGCGGCCTGCACAATGTCACGGTCGAGGATTGGGATCGGATCGAGCTTGACTCAAGTTGCGCTAAACTATGCCGCAAGCGAGGGGCAACCGCTTGAACCAGAGGCCACGGCAGCCTGAAATGCGCAACAACCCTGTTACTCTTCCAGTCGCGGGATTCAGCCGTCTGTCAAGACAGTTGCGGCGCCGCACACGCAGTCGCTCGGTACTGGAACTGCTGCTGATCGGCTTTGTCCTGGTGGCCGCGCCGCTGGCCGCGGGCTTGCTTGTCTCCGGCCATCAGGTCATGCAGGACACCCTCGAAAGCGAGCAGGTGCTCGAACGGACTACCGAGCAGACCCGGCTGTCTGGTGAACTGGCCCAGCGGCTGGTGGCGGTCGAGCGGGCGGCCCGCCAATACCGCGTGCTGCGCGACGCCGAGGCTGCCGATAATCTCGGGCAACAGCGCGAGGCATTGCATCGGCGCATCCACAGCCTGCTCGCCTTGACTTCGGAACCGGCGTTGGTCGACCGCCTTGACCGGCTTGGCAGGCGCGAGACACGGCTGGCTGAGCAAACAATGGCTCCCGGCGATGAATCTGAGTGGTCGAATGTGCTGGACGCCGGCTTCCGTGAACTCGATGGTCTGGCGCGCGAACTGCAATCCGAGGTCGATGACCTGACGCTGCAGGCACAAGAACGTCTCCAGCAAATGGGCCGGCAAGCCCGCACCACCTCGCTGATGAATCTGGCGCTGTTGATTCCATTGGCCATCGGCATGGCGTTGTTGTTCGCGTTTCTGATCAACCGGCCCATTCGCCGGCTCGATCTGGCCATTCGGGCACTGGCCCGACCGGAAGCCGGGCCCGTGGCGCGGGTCAGGACGCCGCGTGATCTGCGTGCGCTGTCGGTTCGGCTGGAATGGGCCCGGCGCAAGCTGCGGCGCATCGAGCAGGACCGCCAGCGGTTGCTCGGCCAGGTTTCGCATGAGCTCAAGACGCCGCTTAGCGCCATACAGGAAGGCCTGAGTCTGCTCGATGACCAGTTGGTCGGACCGCTGGACGAGAGGCAGCACGAGGTCGTCGGCATCCTCAAATCCAATGCCGACCGGCTTCAGGATCAGATTGATTCAATATTGCGCTATAACCGGCTGCGCAGCGGGTCGCGCCCGCAACACTTGCAGGCAGTGGAGATCGAGCGGCTGATCGCTGACACCCTGGACCACCGTCGGCTGGAGTTGACTGCGCGCGGGACCCGGGTTCAGCGCAATGTGGTTCCCGGCGTTTTTGTTCGAGGCGATTTGGACATGTTGCGCACAGCATTGGACAATCTGTTGTCCAACGCCGTGAAGTACTCGGCCGATGGCGGCGAGATCGGCGTGTTCACCGATATCGACGACAGCACCGTGGTCATCGATGTGCGGGACCGCGGCCGCGGCATCAGGCCGTCGGATCGGGTCCGGTTATTCGAGCCCTTCTACCGCGGTCATTCTTCGGCCAGCGGTTCCATTCCCGGCAGCGGACTGGGTCTGAGCATTTGTCGCGATCTGGTGCGGGCCCACGGCGGCGATGTCGCCCTGGCCGAGCGCTCCGGCTGGCAAACCACATTCCGCATCCGTCTGCCGCTTCAACAGTCCGGGGAGACAGTCAATAAGGAGATCGTCAATGAAATCCAGTAAACCCGGCCTGGCGCTGGCCCTTTCACTCATGGCTGCTGCCGGCGCAGGGCTGGCCGCCGACCGCGATCCGGCAGCGAAGGCGCCGGCCATGGAAGTCCAGCTCTCGGTCGCCGACATGCTGGAGCGAATCAGCCGCTACCAGCAGGTGCCCGGTGCCAGGGCCGAAACCTGGCATGCCGGTTTGCGCCTGATGAACGGCAGCGCGGCACAACTGGAACTGGCCTTGCTCGAGATCTACGGTCCCGAACCGGTCGCCGATGTAAAAAGTGGTCTGGCGCGCGTCGAGGATCTGCGTGCTCAGTCAACGCACTGGCCCGCCGAGGTGGCCAGGTTGCTGGAATTGATCACTTTTCATGCCGATGAGCGGCTGCGGCAGACCTCATACTGCGAGGCACTCGTCCTGCGCCTGCGGCAGGAACGCGATGCCCACGATCAGGCCCTGGAGAAGCTCAGGGCCCTGCGCGAGATCGAACGCCAACTGGAGACCGAGTCCGAAGAACCCGAAACCAGAGCCGATGATATCCCGCCGGGAGGGCGCCGGTGAGCGCCGACAGTGTGCAGCCCGGTGATCGTGGCCGAGTGCTGCTGATCGACGACGATCCCGGCCTGTTGCGCCTGATTTCACTCAGACTGGAATCGGCCGGATTCAAGGTCGACGCGGTCGAAAGCGCCGAGATCGCGCTCGGCCGACTCGCCTCGGGCTACCCGGATGTGGTCGTCACCGACCTGCGAATGGAAGGCATGGACGGCATGGCGTTGTTCCGTCACTTGCGTGAGCAGGCCCCGGCATTGCCGCTCATCATCATCACCGCCCATGGCACCATCCCCGACGCCGTGACGGCCACTCGAGAGGGCGCTTATGCCTTTCTGACCAAGCCGTTCAACAGTAACGAACTGGTGGCTGCCGTGACCGAAGCAATCGGCCCCGGGCGGCCTGAGCGGCGCGATGGCTGGCGAGAGGATATCGTCACCCAGAGCCGGCTGATGGAAGAGCTGCTGTCCGAGCTTGAATTGATTGCCGAGAGTGAGGCCAGCGTTTTGATTCGCGGCCAGAGCGGCACCGGCAAGGAAGTGTTTGCCCGGGCCATTCACGCAGCCAGTCCGCGCGCGCAACAAGCTTTTGTCGCGCTCAACTGTGCGGCCGTTTCGGCCGATCTGCTTGAGGCGGAGTTGTTCGGCCATGTGCGCGGTGCGTTCACCGGCGCCGAGGCCGACCGTCAGGGCCTGTTCGTGCAGGCCGATGGCGGCACCCTGTTTCTCGACGAAATCGGCGACATGCCGATGGCTTTTCAGGTCAAGTTGTTGCGGGCAGTACAAGAAGGCGCCGTTCGGCCCATCGGCGCACAGGGCGAGACGTCGGTTAACGTGCGCATTGTCTCGGCGACCCACACCGACCTGGACCAGGCGATGCGCAACGGCGAATTCCGCGAGGATCTCTATTACCGACTCAACGTGGTCTCGCTGGAACTGCCGCCGCTGTCGCAACGCCCCGAGGACATTCCGTTGCTGGCCGAACACTTCCTCGCCGAGCTTCAGGCCGATCGGCCGGCTTCGCGCCGCATCTGCGGATTCTCACCCGAGGCGTTGCGGCTGCTGGTGCATGCGGAATTGCCCGGCAACGTACGCCAGTTGCGCAACGTGATCGAGCAGGTTATCGCCTTGTGCCGCAAGGGCCCGGTGCCGGCCGATCTGGTGCGTCGCGCACTGCGCTCGGAGCGCCCGGCGATTGCGCCGCTGGTCGAGGCACGAGATGGTTTCGAGCGGGACTACCTGGTCCGGGTCCTTCGCATGGCCCGCGGCAACGTCAGCGAGGCGGCCCGAGTGGCAGGCCGCAACCGCACCGAATTCTACCGTCTGCTCAAGCGCCACCACCTCGATCCGGCAGATTTCAAGTCGTTTGTCGCCGGATAGCGACAGAGGCAAATGCTTTCCTGCGGGCGCGGAAGACCGAAGCCGTCATAACTCCGTCGCTTAACGGCGACAGATGCGGGCCCTGAGCACACGCTGAATCTGTCGATTTCATCCCCTACGGCCGCTGACTCAATGAGTGAACTCTGACTCGCACCAACCCGACCTGGCCGGCCAACCCCATTAGCAAGGCGTCTGGCCGTTGGCGGATGTCGTCAGGGGGCAACAACCCGACACACGCACGCAAGGCCCATCACGACCCATCCTCTCCGATCAACCTTTGGTTACTGCCCCTCTGTGCGCATGGCATACGACTTGCTTGGTGAAACCGCCGCCAGTCGAGCGCCGGGTCCCAACAAGCTCCGGCAACCAACGACCGGCGGCAATTTTCACTTAAGTTCTCAAATGAAAATCAAGGAGTTAACCATGAAGCACAGCAACGCAATTGTTCATACTCTTTCCAGCTGCATGGCTGGCAGTCTCCTGCTGGCCGGCCAGGCCATGGCCAACGAACTGGAGAATCCCGGCGCTGAAACCGGTGATCTGACCGGCTGGGTGGCAGACGACGCCGTCTCTGCCTCACTCGGTACAGATGTATTTGTTGCCAACAGCGGCGATTGGTTCTTCCTGATGGGAGACGTAACGGATGTCGGCGCTGTGTCGGTCAGTATGCAGCAGGCGGTAGACCTTGCCGCATGCAGCAACGAACACATCCGTGGCCGATTCACCGCTTCCGGACACGTGGCCACCGACGCCGATCACTGGGGCAGCTTCACGCTGGACTTTGGTGAAGGTCCGGTCATCAGCCTCGAAGCCCTGCAAAGCGAAGTTGCGGGCGAATGGATCGAATTCGGACCCATCTCCGGTCCGGTACCCGATGGCGCTACCGCGGAGTTCACCGTATGGGCTTCCAAGGAAGATCCCGACGAGATCGAATCCAGCCTGCAGGTCGCCTATGACGATCTGGTTCTGACATTCGATTGCATCGAAGGCTTCGCCAAGGTCGGCGGTCGAATCGGACAGTTCGGTCGCGGCAACGCGCCTGAACTGACATTCAGCGGCGCCGTCGGCACCCTGACGGACGGCTCGTTGTCCGATAGCTCGATCTCCATCAACTACCGGCCGCTGGGCAGCAGCTGCGACTTCTCGATTGGTGAGTCGCTGGTGTTCACCTCGGATGACAGCGCCACCATCGATGCCGAATATGTCTGCTCAGGTGGCGAAAAAGACGGCCAGACCGGCATTGCCGTCATCGACCTGACCGCTCGAGGCGCGTCCGGCTGTGTCGCCCAGGCCAATCGTGACCGCGGCAGCATTGCCATCACAGCAGACGATGCCGACCTGGACCTGACCGGCGGTGACTTCGGCCATACCGGCACCGAGACCTGTTTGGAAATGGGCAATGTGGAAGTTCATGCCGTGACGGACGACGGATCGGACGACGATAACGATGACGATAACGACGACGATAATGGCGACGACAACGGCGACGACAACGGCTAATTGAAACTCGCCTTGGGCACGCTCAACACGTGCCAAGCCACTGTCAGTCCGGGGCGCGCTCGCGCCCCGGACTGCTTTAGGGAGCCTCAGGGGGGAGCGAAAAAACGGTCATTGTGCTGCCACTCGTCATATCCCACTTTCACGGACACAGGCGGCATAGTCCCTCCATTCGGCAAGAATGCGGCATGCTGTAATGCCCGAAATGTTTCTATGTACTTGTTTCGCATATTCGTGAAAACCTCCCCTTCATATTGCGCTTTAAGCCATTTTCGCTCCTGCCTCGTTGGCTCTTCGAGAAGTTCTTCAATTTCCTCGATGTAGTCTGGCAGCACCCAGTTGGACGAGTGCCACATGTCCTGCTTGGGCAGTGGCCGCGAAAACAAATAAGGGAGCAGGTAAACATTGCTTAGCATCGCATCCAACAGGTACCTCCTCGCTTTTTCCAGAGACCCCACGCGATAGTGCGCCAATGCAGCATATAGAAGAAACGCCGGCTCTCCGACGTCATCCGCGAACTCCTGCTCAAACCATTCCAGAAATTCAGCTGCTTTCTCTGGAGCACCGCCAAGGACAAAGTAGACGCAAACCCGGTAACGTTTCCCTGAGCCGTCCGAAATCGAACCGAACTTCTCCTTTTCCTTGAAAAGCGCTCTCAGCGCCCGGTTAGCCCGGTCTCGATATTTTCTTTGTTCATCGGTTAGCACAGATCCACCTCAAGAGAAAACGTCTAGCGTAACCGGCCGGAGCGCCAG